>CAZYDZ010000075.1:0-2322 GCA_964646535.1 uncultured Opitutaceae bacterium | reverse complement strand
CTGTTGATTGTCCCAAAGACCGTGATTCCACGTATCGGAGAAGCCACCTCGGCACAGCAGCACATACTCGGACACCTGCTTCTGGTTGCAGGGGAAATGGCTCGCAAGCTGTCACTTGGCAACGGGTTTCGCCTGACCATCAATCACGGCCCCGACGGCGGTGAAACGGTTCCCCATTTGCATGTTCACCTGTTGGCTGGTCGCCCCATGACATGGCCTCCAGGCTAACTGGCTTCTCTTTTTTCTTTTTCCTTTTATTTGGGATCACACCCTGCTATTTCTCCGCTTATACTTTATATGATGAGGGCTCGATTTTTCATACTCACAACACTGGTCAGCACAGTTACTTGCCTGCTTTCAGGGCAGACCATCAACTCGGACACACGAATCCAGCAATTACAACAATTTGATCGTTTCTTTGACGTCCGCACTCCCGACAAGGATTCGTCAGCAAATGAAGCCCTGTCACTGGCTGAATCAGGGGAAACGGACATGGGCGAACAACGTATTCTGTTATCGAAACAGGAGCAGAAACACTGGCGACTTTTCGCCGACAATTCCCTGATTTATGTATCCAACGCCTTTCTGACTTCCAATAACGCCGTCAGCGATACCTATTACGCGGCCACACTGGGGGCTCAATACCATCACAGTCTGTCCAACGACATCGCGGTTACCGCTGTCGTCAAACAACAGTTCTTCCGCTATTTCGAATACAGCGCACTCGACTTCAATCACACCTCTTTCGCGGCTCGTGCGCATTGGCTCGCCCCCGAATCCCTCGCACACATCCTGTTCTGGGGACAATGGCAATGGAACAGCCTCACCAATGCTCGTTCGAACCCTTCAGGAGTCTCTTTCGGCGACGAATTCCTGCGCTATCATACATTCTCCCTCGGTGCCCAAAAAACATTCTTCCTGAACGATTACAATTTTCTCTTTCTCGGTGCGACGGCCCAGTTTGGCCTGACCGAAAGCTCGCGCGGGAGCCGCCGGCACGACCCCCAGAAAGACAGCTACTCGCTGTTTGTCGGCTACAACTATCAATACAGCCGTTCCCTCTCCACGCAAATCGGTTACTATCTAAACCGCGGTTTATACGACCATCTGCGCACAGCAGGCAACAAGCACCGCCGTGACTGGAACCACACTGTATCCGCATCCGCCATCTGGAAATTCAATCCGTGGCTTTCCGCAGGCACCAACCTTTCCTGCGTGTGGAACGAATCCAATGAGCGCTTCTTCCACTACGAGAACGGCAATGTCGGCGTCAATCTGGAAGTGAATTACCGTTTCTGAGAATTACACGATTCTTCAGAGAATGTGCGGATCCAACAACTGACAGCGAAAGTCATCAGGGAGCGTCAACGCCGCACCTGCCCAGGAAAGTCCCACACCAAACCCTGCCAGGACAATCTGTCGAATATGGGATTCCCGATGTCTGGTGTGCCAATGTTCGGCAATCGCCATCGGCACGGAGACACTGCTTAGATTCCCGTAGCGGGTAAACGAAGACATCGGCAACTGCTCCGCATTCAGCTTCAATCGCTTGCCAATACTGCCGAGAATAAAATGGTTTGCCTGATGCAGATAAAACGCATCCACATCCTCGACACGCCACCCTTGTGCGGCCAGTACTTCGGGAATCAGCTCGTTGCCCACGCGCAATGAAAAATTAAAAACCTCAGGCCCGTTCATCACAATATGATGCGGATTCTGCACAGTGGCAACATGGCGTTCTCCCCCACCTGGAATCCATAGATGAGACATGCCTGCTCCATCTGCCTTCGCGATATAGACGGAAGAACCGCTTTCGGGACGATGCTCCAAAAGGGCGGCCGAACCCGCATCTCCAAACAGGATACGCGTGGTTTTATCCTCGGCGTCCACTCGCCGCGACACCGTATCTCCACAGCAAAGCAACACCCGCCGCAAGCCTCCCCCCTGAATCAATGTCTGTGCAAGCCACATACCGTAGACAAAACCGCTGCAACCCATGGATAAGTCCATCACCGCACATTCCTGCGGCAGACCCAATTTTTGATGCAAGACGTGTCCAGACCCGGGTTGTTCATAATCAGGCGTCTGGGTAACCATCAACAACGCATCAGGCACCACCCCCGGGATTCCACGGAGGAGCTGCTGTGCAGCCTGTGTGCACAAATCAGCAGCGGTAACACCTTGCCCTGCCACAGCCCGCTCCCCAAGCCCCAGGCTCTGCTTCATTCGCGGCCACTGTACGGCGTCTATCCGCAACGCCTCCAGGTCAGATTCGACAGGCACCCTCTGTTCTCCTGGAACCACGATCATAGAGCTTAAAAC
>CAZYDZ010000074.1:0-10187 GCA_964646535.1 uncultured Opitutaceae bacterium | reverse complement strand
AGGGCGGCTTGATCGTCTCCATCGGTGTGGATTCCTTCCTGCCGAGTTCGCAGATTGATATTCAGCCACCCAAGAATCTGGACCAGTATGTGGGCCAGACCTACGACTTTAAGGTCATCAAGATCAATCCGGAGCGGAAGAACATCGTTATTTCCCGCCGTGATCTGATTGAGGAGCAGCGCCAGGAAAAGCGTCGCTCTCTATTGGCCGACATCAAGCCTGGCGATCATCGCAAGGGTGTGGTCAAGAATATCACCGATTACGGTGCGTTTATCGACCTCGATGGACTGGATGGCTTGCTGCATATCACCGATATGAGCTGGGGCCGTATTTCCCACCCGAGCCAGATGCTCAAGCAGGGTGAAGAGATCAATGTCATGATCATTGAAGTCGACCGCGATCGTGAGCGTGTCTCACTCGGCCTCAAGCAGACCACGCGCAATCCGTGGGATGCGATCGAGAGCAAATACCCGGTTGGGGCTCAGATCCGTGGTAAGGTGGTCAATTTGGTTCCTTACGGTGCGTTTGTGGAACTGGAAGAAGGTGTGGAAGGTCTCGTTCATGTGACCGAGCTATCCTGGACACGCCGTATTTCCAAGCCGAGCGAAGTCCTGAAGATCGGTCAGGAACTCGATGCGGTGGTTCTCGGCATCCAGAAGGACGAACAGAAGATTTCCCTCGGTGTGCGCCAATTGGAGCAGAACCCTTGGGAAATGGTGCGCCACAACTATCCTGTGGGAGCCCGTGTGCGTGGAAAAGTTCGCAACCTCACTGCGTACGGCGCATTCGTCGAACTCGAAAGCGGTATCGATGGTATGGTGCACGTTTCCGACATGTCCTGGACGCGCAAGGTCAACAATCCTGCTGACATCGTCAAGAAGGGTGATGAGATCGATGCGATCGTTCTGGATGTGGATGTAGGCCAGCAGCGCATCAGTCTCGGCATGAAGCAACTGGTCAACGATCCATGGGAAAACATCGAGGATTACTACAAGATTGGCGATGTGGTGACCGGCAAGGTTTCCAAGATCACCAACTTCGGTGCATTTGTTGAGCTGGAACACGAGATCGATGGTCTGGTTCATATTTCCCAGGTCTCTGAAGCGCGTGTTGAAAAGATCAAGGATGTTCTTGATGTCGGACAGGAAGTGACTGCCCGCGTGATCAAGATCGACCGCGATGAGCGCCGTGTGGGGCTGTCGATCAAGGCTGCCAGCTACAGCAGTGAACAGTTAGCTGCCGAGACAGCAGCTTACGATAACTTCAAGTCCGGAGATCAGTTGACCTCCCTTGGAGACCTGCTGGATGAGGCAACTCGATAAAATCGAGATTCTCTCTTGAAATTCACTGGGATCACCTGTTTCTTAGGAGGCGGACTCTGAAGAGCGGGTGATCCCTTTTTTTATTTATTTATGAAGCTAGATTTACCAGAAGGACGTGAATTTACCCTGTCCCCAGCGGTTTTGGGTGGGGTGATTGTATTGATTTTACTGTTGGTGGGCGTGATCACCTCGGTATATCAGGTCAACACCAATGAGCAGGCCGTGGTCTTGCGTTTTGGCAAATCCATTGGGATAAAGGACGCCGGTCTGCATCTCAAGCTGCCGTATGGCATTGACCGACGCATTCTGGTTCCAGTCAAGAGGGTGGATATTGAAGAGTTTGGTATTCGCTCGGGGCGCAATCGGGAAGTGCCTGAGGAGAGCCTGATGCTCACGGGTGACCTGAATCTGGTGCGGGCGGCCTGGGATGTGCAGTACACTCGTGAAAACCCGGAGGAATTTCTTTTTAACGTCGACGATCCTGAAATTACCCTGCGCGACATATCACAGTCCGTCATGCGGGAGATGATGGGAGACAATGCGAGTATCCCCATTTTAACCACGGGGAGAACTGAAATCCAGCGAGGTCTGCGTGAAAAGATTCAGGCGTCCTGCACCGCTTTCAACATGGGGATTCGCATTGACCAGGTGAACCTGAGGTTTGTGGCGCCCCCTGAACCTGTCAGCAAGGCGTTTAATGATTTGAACCGCGCCGAACAGGATGCGGCACGCGTGTTTGAGGAAGCGTCCAAGGAATACCATGCCGCTATCCCATTGGCACGCGGTTCGGCGGATCGTGCGGTCCTGGAGGCGGAAGGGTTTAAACAGGAGCGTATTAACAGCGCGCTGGGAGAGGCCCGTCGTTTTCAGGAGATGCTGAAAGAATACCGTTTGGCTCCCGAAGTGACCCGCTATCGTCTCTATCTGGAAACAATAGAAAGACGGTTTCCGCAACTGAAGGAGGTTGTGGTAATTGATGAGGATCTGAAGAGCGTATTGCCTCTTCTCAAAATTAAGGAGCAGTGATCATGAAGAGTTTTAATTCCATACGTTTGTTAAACAATCAGCGCGGGCAGTTGCCGCCGATGATACTGGCTGTTCTGTTGCTGCTGGCGGTCGCGGGGTTTCTCGCCTATAATTCCGTGTTTGTGGTAAACCAATGGCAGCAGGCGGTGGTGGTTCAGTTTGGTGAAATCCAGGGAGAGCCAGTTACTGAGCCGGGCCTTAAATTCATCAAGCCGTTTGTGCAGGAAGCCGTAATCTTTGACAAGCGTCTATTGCGTTGGAATGGCAATCGCACCACGGCGATCACCCGTGACCGACGCAACATGGAGATTGATATCACGGCCCGCTGGAAGATTAATAACGCCAGTAAGTTCTTACAGCGTTTTCGGTCGGTGGACTTGGCGAACAATCGGTTGAACGGGATCATCGAAAACGCGGTGCGCAATGTTATGGCATCGTATGACTTGCCCGAGATTGTGCGCAGCAGTAACCAGATTTTGGGCAGCAGCGTAATCGTGACCCCCGTAATTGAGGTGAAAGAAGGGGAAGCGCTGGAGTTTCTGGAAGGAATTACCACGTTGGGGCGTGTTTTACCCAAACTGGAAGAAGTGGACGGTGTCGTAGTACGCGGTCGTCCCACTGTATTGACGGAAATCCTGCAGACTGCGCGCAAGGATCTGGAAGCATTGGATGGCGGAATTGAAATTGCCGATATTCTGATTCGTCAGCTCAGTTATACCAAGGACATTGAGGAAAACGTCTATTCGCAGATGAGTGCGGAATTAGGGAAAATTTCCGCAGGATATCGGTCTCTCGGTAATGAGAAGGCGGAACAGAAGCGCGGGGAAATGCAGCGGGAACTGGCTACTATTCGAAGTGAAGGAGAGCGCCGGGCCGCGGAAATTCGAGGGGAAGGGGAGGCGCGCGCCATTCGCATATACGCTGAAGCCTACAATCAGGACAAGGATTTCTTCCGTTTTCTGCGTATCCTCAACAGCTACGATAAGGTGATTGGCGGCAACAGTACCCTGGTGATTGGCACGGATAGCGATCTCTATAGAATGCTCAAAAACTTACAGCCCTAGGGAATTCATGATTGCATGTATTAGGGCTTGTTGATCCTCTGGTTCATGTTTGCATGTAGAGATCTTCAGGTTTTCGCATCTGCCGGCAGGCATCGGCTATTGTCTGCGCGCAGTGTGGTTTTCCAAGAGGGTAAACTGAATGCAGTGATTGGCCCTTCGGGGTGTGGCAAGACGACTCTGATCAAGGGTCTGATGGGGATCTTACCCGTCACTGGTGATATTCACTACGGCAAGCAACTGGTGGGGAATCCTGAGCAGTTGCGCGGTCGGGTGGGGTTTGCCCCGCAATTCAGCATTGCCCAGTCGCGATTGACGGTAAGAGAGTCGCTGAGCTACGCTCTGGAACTGTTGGTTGAAGACAGGTCACTCCGCGAGCAACGTTTGGAGCAAATTCTGGAAGCCATTGGTTTGCAGGATCATGCAGAGAAAAAAATAGCCAGTTTGAGTGGTGGGCAACTGCGTCGTATCGGTTTGGGATTGGAAATGACAACCGACCCTGAGACACTGTTTTGTGATGAGGTGACATCAGGTTTGGATCCGTTGTCCGAAGATCAGATCCTTACCATGTTGCGCAATTTGTGTGACAGCAGGGGGAAGACCTTTATCTGTGTCATTCACAATCTCGGTAAGCTGGATGATTTTGATTCGGTGACTGTCGTTCATCAGGGAGCGGTGGTGTTCCAGGGATCTCCCGATGAAGTGAAGACACACTTTGATATTCACGATTTCCTCGGCCTGTACGAGAAATTGCAAAGCAAGACCGTGGAAGAGTGGCTGCAACTGTGGAAGGAGCCCGCATTACAGTTTGAGTCCGACACAAACTCCTCCGCGCCGGACACGCCTTCCCTGCCGTCAGGGGTGAGTCAATCCTGGACTCTTTTCAAGCGCCGCATGCTGTTGTTTTTCAGGGATCGGGGAACGCTGTTGTTGACCCTGGCGATCACGGTGGGATTTCCCTGTATGGTGGTGATATTCTCCATCGGTGGGCTACCGCAGATCGGCGCACTCAGTATGGAACAGGGATCTGATCTGTTTGCCAAGATTCAGGAAAATATCCGCTATTCAAAAGAAGCGCTTGAAGTGGGTGGATTGGTGTCGGGATTGATCATGTTTCAGGTGATCCTGCTGACCCTGATGGGGAGCAACAACGGGTCCAGGGAGATTGCAGGGGAGCGGATGTTGTACGAGAAGGAACGGCTCTCGGGGGTTCGTCCGATGGCCTATGTAATGGCAAAAACAGTGTTTGTCAGCGGATTGGCAATCGTGCAGGGCGTCTGGATGACTGTGTTTGTAAAGGCGATATGTCAGTTTCCAGGCAGTTGGCTGACCTGTTCCATTGTTTTGGTGCTGGTCGTCTTGGCCATGAGCATGCTCAGTCTCGGTTTTTCCGCGGTGTTTGTATCGTCCGAAAAAGCGTCCCTGTTATCCATCTATCTGGTGGGGTTTCAGTTGCCTCTCTCAGGTGTGGTTCTGGCCCTGCCTGAATATCTGGTGTGGGTGTTGCGCCCTTTGATTAACGCATTCTGGGGGTGGGCAGGCTATTTAAAAACCATGCAGGATACCCGTTGGTACGATGCGGTGATGGTACAGGATTTCGGTTGGTTGCCAGAGGTGCCGCTGAGTGTTCTTGTCCTGGCAATACACACGGCGGTGGGATTTTTCCTGGTGGTTTGGGGTTGCCAGAGGAAGATGGCAATCTAAATTTTTTGACAATATCCGTTTTTCGGTGTTCTTATTAGCGTGTTGAGATGCATTTCCTGCATGCTGTCGGGAACGGGTGGTCGGCCATCCTGTCAGTAGATATATATGAATAACAAACCCTTGATAATAGTGGCTTCGGTAATTGTGCTCCTCATTGCCGCAGCCGTGGTTGTAGTGGTATTGGATAAACAGGGAGGCGCGGAATCTCTTCCCGTCGATCGCTACATTGAGTCCAGCGCCAACTTTACAGGCAACCGCTATCAGGTGACAGGGCGCGTGGAAAGCCAGTTGGCAGCGCGGGAAGGGGTGGGGCGTTTAATTGTTCTGAACGTTGCAGGCAACGGTTTTGAGCGCAAACTTCCTGTGTTGATTCCAGAGGACGTAGGGATTAACATAGACGCTGGTGTACAGTATCAGTTTCAGGTTTGGATTCGGCAGACCAAAGGTATGGTGATTCCTGAAGTGCAGAACGTGCGAAAACTATAGTCTATTATGAAAACGATTTGGTTCCTGTTTCCTTTATTGATTCCAGTGCTGGCAACTGCACAGGGGGCCTCGGCTCCATCGAACTCGGGTGGTGGGAATAACCAGGCGCAAGCACAACAGCAGCTCGGCAAGATGCCGTGGGAACTGTTGAGCGAGCAAATCGAGTTTGCGGATCCTGGTGAAGGCGTGATGAAGTGGAAGGGGAAGACGTTTGACATTACCTCAAGCAGGATTTTCAGGGCACGTTTTGAACGCTACCTGAACGAATCTTATGAAGAACAGGATGCTGCGGAGTATCGCAGGATCATGAATGAGATTCAGCGCTTGTTGTCTGTAGGAAATGGAACCACAAACGATAACCTGGATAAAGCGTTCGCCTTGCTGTTTGATGCAGCCAGCTATGATATTGATGGTGGCAACTCGATGATTCTTGCCAATCTGGTGTACAATGCGTGGAGAATGCGGGATGAACTCTCCGCTTCCAGGAACAGGGTGCTGTTTTTAGAGGCACAACGGGATCAACAGAGGCAGAAACTGCGGCGCAGTACGGAGGCAGCCGAAAGAAAGTTTGAAGAAACAGAAGAACGGCGGGCGCGGATAGAGAAACAGGTGGGCCGCCCGATCCGCAGTATGGGGGAAATCAGTGAGACCGAAACCGAAGGGAAGGAGGAGACGGCTCCGCAAAGTGATTCCACGCGCACTATTACTGACAGGGGTGTCGACTCGCGTCAGGTGGATCGGGATGCTCGCGATTCCAGCAGGAGCAATACCTCCCGTACGATCAGTCGTCCGATTGAGGCGCCTGGTCTGGATGGGATGAACGAGACGCGGATTGACTCCCTGAACCTGACGGAACTCGAAGGCAAAATCGTTGCTCAGCGGGGACATTCGGAACTGGCAGGAATGAACGCCCGTTTGCAGTATCAGTCCCAGTTGGTGCAATTTATGGCGCAGAGACGTTTCCTGCACGCCCTGATCGGCGCGGACTTTTACCGTCACATTTTTAAGAGCAGTGGGCAGACATTGGAAGTGGGCAAGGACAGGATTGCAGAAATCATTCCAGACGGAGACTACTTACCGACAGTGGATAGTATTGCATCCATTGCCAGAAGCGCGATCAACGATGTTGATACAGGCGTGTCCGCGGTGTTGAATGCGCGCAGAGATCGACAGATGATCAACGCGCTGGAGCGTATGCAGGAGACCTTCTTTTTGGGAGAGTTTTTGATTCCCGTGCAATTGTTGAATACGGAGATCAAGCGGGAATTTCGCGGCCTGTATCAGGCGATGCGGGAAGCAAAAAACCTGATGGATTTGAAGGATTTTGATGGTGTGGACGATGTGGTGCGCTCGATTGCGCAGCGGACGGATGATTTCTCTGCCAGGGAAATTCTCGCTGCGACGAATACGCAGCGAACATTGAGCAATTTATCCCTGAATGCGTCGCGCCAACTGGCGAGCGCGGGAGAATCGGCACAGTCACAGGAAAAAATGATGCAGGCAATTGAGCTGTGGCCGTTGAATCCTGCGATTCAGGCCGTTACTCAACAGGCGGTGGATTTGGGGGATGCCAGGGTGCAGGCGCGTATGATGTTTGATGACAGCTATCAGCGTAATGAATATCGTCGGCTGTATGATCGCAGTACGGAGTTGGCAGTGGGACTGGCCGATGATCCAGAGCGTTCTGCGCAACTGTTGGATGTGGTTCGCAGGGTTGGTTTGGTGGACACCAGTGTGGCGCAGGCACAGGAAATGGTAAAACGCGGGATGCCTTATCAGGCGTGGGAATTTCTGATGGCCGCCAGGGAGATGTTGCCTGATGACGGTCCGTTGAATCGTGAAATTGCCAATTTGGCCCCACGTGTGGCTCCCTTGGTTGCGGTATTGGAGAAGGCACAGCGGGTGGAACAGCAGGGAGACTATTTTGCTGCGTTGGTACAGTATATGGCGGCTGACGAGGTGTCTCCCACACGCGCGGCACGCGAGGGTGTGGAGAGGGTTTCCATGAAGATCATGAATGCATTGGATCCTGTTCCGGTAGTCGCCCCCATTCCCCCCGTGGAAACGGTTGCGCCTGAAGCCGAGTCTGCGGATGCCATCCAATAATCCTGCTTTTCATGACTCGGAATTCCTTTAGTAGTAACACTGATTCCAGCGTAGAGGTAGACGTTACCAGTCTGCATCCCGATGCGTTAAAATTGCCTGGTAATCGGAATGCCTTCCAGTTCGTTAACCGTGAAAGCGGACACTATCTTTGCCCGGTGTGTTGGATACGCTTTGACTTGGGGGATGTCATGCACATAGCCCAGCATGAAAGCCTGCATGGAGATCCTGTGCTGGGAGCGGATGCGCCGCTGCGTTTTTTTGCCAGCAGGTTTAATGATATGGGACAGGCATTGGATGCCATGGGTATGGCGTGTCCCGATATGGCTTGTCCACATTGCAGGAGAAAGTTGCCAGACGCATTCCTGGAAATGCCTCATCATATTTTTTCCCTGGTGGGTGCTCCTGGAGCGGGTAAATCTTACTATATCAGCGTGTTGGCCAAGGTGTTGCCAGAGGCTTTGTACAAGCGTTATCGCATCCTGATGAAGGATTCGGACCCCGCAGGCAATGCGCGACTGAATGATATGAAAAACCGTTTGTTCGCAGGGGGAACCTCGGAACAGGCATTGCTGGTCAAGACACAACTGGAGGGGGAGATGTACGAACGCGTGCCGCACGGAGGACGCTTTGTGGCAATGCCGCGTCCCTTTGTGTTTCACCTGAATCGGATGGATGGCAGTGGAGGGGGGGATCGCGGTTTGATTTTTTACGATAATGCGGGAGAGCATTTCGAGCCAGGCAGTGACCATGCGGAAAGCCCGGGTGCGCGTCATGTGGCGAATTCGTCCGCGTTGTTTTTCCTTTTCGATCCCACCAGCAGCCTGGAGTTTCGCAGGCGTTTGAAGGGGCATCCTGATCCGCAGCTTGCGATTACGGACAAGATTGACCAGCAATATATTTTGCTGGCCGAGCTGGAGGCGCGTATCAAGCGTCTACGGCGAATCTCTGTGCGTGAGCGCATTGATGAGCCGCTGGCGATTCTGGTTGGCAAATCAGACTTGTGGAATCCAGCGCTGTTGTCGCAGCCATTGGAGGATCCCTTTGCAGACAACTGCTTGAATCATGAGGTTTTGCTGCGGAATTCCAATCGCTTGCGGTCGCTCTTGCTGGAATGTAATCCGACGCTGGTTGCGAATGCGGATTCATTGTCCAATCAGGTGATGTACTTCCCTGTGAGTTCGCTGGGGCATTCCCCTAAACCGCTGAAGAACGGAGCGCTGGCGCCTGATCCTGAACATATTGTCCCGTATCAGGTAGAGGTTCCTTTGATTTGGGCAATGGAGAAAATCGGAATGGGCTTATTTTAAGTAAAACCTTCCGATGGCGTACCAATTAATTTATACCAGTTCACCCCGCGGTTTGACTTCAGGACGCACTGGCTTCGTCACTGTGGCGCGCCATCGGGAAGTCGCCGTCCGTCTGGTTCCCGAGCTGGAAAAGGAGAGTGGTTATGAGTGGTTGACGGGAAGCGAGGAGCAACCCGTGGTCAGGCGTTATAGCCTGTACGGAAGCGGTAGCACAAGCGTTCGTGTACTGACCAGAATTTTGCCGTCTGGCCTGGATTTCACTCATCGCCCCTGTCATTTGGCGCATCATGTGATTGTTCCGCGTAGCGAGCCCGTAATGGGGAACCCTCTCGATTGGTTGAAAGGGTGGTCAGGATTTCGCGAAGAGTGGAAGGAAGAACCGCAATGGCTGGAAGACTCTGCTCTGGTAACAATGGCCAACCCTGCTTTTTCAGTAGGAGTTTCATCGGACTTGCCCGGTGGAATACCTGGAAGTCGGGACTTTTGGAAGGTGTTGCCGACAAGCGCGCGCGCACGGCCTGTTTTCCTGTACGAACCAGGGCAGGAGAAGCTGTTGTTTGGAATATGGCAATGGTTGTTGGCGCAAGTTTCCCTCGCGCGACAATGGGAGATTACGTTCACCACCTTTCTGCAATCATCCGAGTTGGCAGACCGCTATACGTGGTGCGCAGGCTGGCCAGGAAGTGCGGCGGCGGCCCTTGCAAAAAGGGAGCCGCACAGGTTGATTGATTTAACATCCAACAGTCTGGCCGAAAGCCTGCAGCGGCTGGTGTTGAATGGGGATGATTCACTGGTCGCCACGCCGCGCCGTTATGTATCAGCCATCCATTCGGACGATAAGCCCGTGATCGTTCGTCCTGTTGGCAATGTGGCGCGAGACAACAGGAAAACGCTTGTTGTAGAGGAGAAAGAATCCAATCCGCGCACATACGCTGCCGCGATATGGGTAATATCGGTGGTCGGCGCACTGGCGATATTGCTTGGCGTATGGTGGTTGCCAGGATCAGACAAGTCCGAGCAGCCAATTCCCCCGACATACGTTGTCGAGCATGAGGAAGTGATGTCCTGGCAGGTGTTTCCAGATCCGAAGGTTAACAGTAGCACTGCACAGGACACAGAAATAAGAAATCGGGAAAAGCAATGGCAGGAAGTGACGGCCACGGATTCCGTAGTCG
>CAZYDZ010000073.1:3625-10203 GCA_964646535.1 uncultured Opitutaceae bacterium | reverse complement strand
CGGAGCACTTGCGCAAGGCGTTGCATCTGCTTTATGGAAAGTACCCGGAAGCGCGTGGGTTGGTGCAGGACGGTGATGCCGAGCCGGAATAAAGCAGACATTTTTACAGAGAAGAGGAAACCGTAGATTGCGCAGAGAATCGCAGATAGAGATGTTGTAGAAGGAGAATCTCTGTATCTGTGTAAATCGGCGAAATCTGTGGTTAGAAATTTCGAGTTCAGGGGGCGTGGGATTTAAGGGCTTGATTCTGGTTGGGGGATTTGTTTTTCTCTTTGGCTGTGAGTAGTTTTCACAAAGTCTGTTCCTATGTTGCTGCAAGTGTAGCAGGTTTGCTGTGCAGTGCGGGGTTGAACGCTGCGGATTTGCCTGAGATTGAAGAATATCAGAGGCGTCTGCCGATTACGGAAAACCGTGTGCAAAACTTTGTTCCAAACCAGTATGACGTGCAGGGTGCAAGGGAAATGGGGGTGAAGAGTATGCCTGTGTTGAGCAACGAGATTTCTCCGTGGAACAACAAGCGTCATACTGTCCAGTCAGACACCCACATGAAAAGTTTTCCTATAAAGCAATTTAAGGTTCACTCTTACACTCCTTTGACCTTTGATGTAAAAACCCCTGCAGGGCAGCGTTATGCGCATCCGAAGCTGGATAACGTGCTGGAAATGAAAACGGTCAGCAAATACCAGAATGCCCGGGTTTCCGACATGGCCTCGTATGGTAATCGGATTTCACGCCGTGATGTGGCTGGGTCCAAACTGATGGCTTTCCCGAATCCGGGGGACTTTACCGGTGAAGTGAAGAAGGTTGCTTCGCATGGTGAAACCAAGGATTTCGTCCTGAAGGATCTCAATCGTTTTACCCCGATGAGGAATCCATCGCGTGCGGGAGATCCTATTCCAAGAATTTCCGCGGGATCCAATCGTTGACAAACTGGGCTTCGGCATATTTTTCCGGAGTGAAAATACTACAGTTCAACATTCAATACGGGCAGGCGTGGGATCCTTTGTTGGATGACGGACCAGTGAACCTGCAGGCGTCGATAGAGGAAATTCGAAGCCAGGCTCCGGATATCGTGTTTCTACAGGAAGTGGAGCAGGCGGGAGAGTGCGGTAAACAGGAGTGGCCGCCACCCAATTACAGCAGACTCAAAGAGGCGTTGAAGGAGTACGACTCCTATTTCAGTTATCCGCCGAGCAATGAGGAAGAACTGCCTTTCGGTATCGGCCTGGCTATTTTTTCCCGTTATCCGCTGATAGTGCCATTCATGCGGGTACTGCCTGCCGCAGACTTCACCTTTGATTTTCAGGGGCGAACGGTGCATCCCACAGAACGACTGTTGCTTGGAGCGGATGTGGATATCGGTGGGAAACAGGTTCGCCTGTTGAACACGCATCTGCAGGCGTTTTTTATGGTGAAACGAACTGCGGACGACTATCCTCAGCAGCGTCAACTGGTGGCGCGGGAAGTGGCGCAGGCAAGCAAGCCGATTATTCTGGCAGGGGATTTCAATTCTGCGCCAAACGAAGGAACAATCGCTTATTTGGAGCAGAGAGGGCTTACTTCCGTACAGAAAAACAAGGTTACCTGGCACCGCATGCCATACGTGCTGGATCATGTTTTCTTTTCCAAGGAGTTGGAATGCCACCGATGGGACGTGATCCCGTCCAACACGTCAGACCACATGCCGCTGTATGCGGAGTTGGGTTGGCGTTAGGCAACATCCTTTTGGTGCATATCGTGTCACGATGGAGAGCCCGTTGCCCAATGAAGGGATCCCCCGAAAAAGCCAGGAGCGTGGATCAATTAAAAAAGCCGTCCCCCGTGAACAGGAGACGGCCTGACTGGACTGGGAAAACTTAAGATTTGCTGATGGGAGGGGAAAACTCCGACCCAGTCAGCGTAGAGATTAATTTCTTTAATGCGGGAGTCATGATGCGGCCCTTGCGATGGACGATAGCCAAGGGACGTTTGATAGGTTCCCAATCGAGTGGAATCTTCTTCAACGTACCTGCTTCCAACTCGTGTTGTACGGTAGTGAGCGGTATGAACGCCACCCCGGCGCCGATTTCCACCGCGCGTTTGACCGTTTCGATGTTATCAAATTCCATGACGGGCTCGAAGGAGAGACGATGCTCGCGGAAGTAGTGATCCAGCGCCTTGCGAGTCGGGATATCAGGATCAAAGGCGATTAGTGAATGTCCTGTCAGCTCTTCTATCTGAACCCGATCTTCCTGACAGAGAGGGTGGTTGGGATTAGCCACCAATGCCAGTGCATCTTCTTTGAACGGAATGACTTCCAGCTGCCGTACCTTCTGTGGCAATGCCACCAACCCCAGGTCTACCGAGTTTTGCAGCACATCCTCGTAAACCAGATTAGAGCGACGGTATTCCACCCGCACATTTACAGTTGGATAGCTCTGCATGAACTGTTTCAGGTAAGGAGGAAGTTCATACAGACCAATGCTGTAAACCGTTGCTATATGGATGTTTCCACTAATAATCTGGCGCATTTCCAGCAGTTCGCTGGCAAGTTGCTGATAGCGGTGCAGGATTTCTTTGGAGGAGTGATACAATTGCTCACCCTCAGGAGTCAGTCGGAACTGCTTCTGGCTGCGGTCAATGATCAGCACTCCAAAGTGCTTCTCCATTGCTCTCAACTGCTGACTCACCGCCGATTGCGTGATTTTGTTCATTTTCGCGGCCCTTGAAAAGCTTTGGCTTTCTACCAGGTCGGAAAAGATTTTGAAGTTTTCGATGTGCATGACAACATATGGTTGATAAATTAAGCTAATACAAAAATTTTCTGATGTAAAGCATTTCTAATTAAAAAGTATAAAAACAATACGATCGGTGGTAAAATGGCGGGGTAAACGAAGAGCAAAGGGGAAAAGCAGAAAATAGAGAGGGGTAAAAGAGGAAAAATTCAGGGGCAACAGCTTGAGAAAAGGGAAAACAGAGAAAAAATTGACCGCGGAAAGAAGGCGGTAGTATAGTAGGCCGAATTATGAGCTGGAAAGAGTCAGGGAAGATATTGAGATGTGCTGGATTGAGGAGCATGGCGGGGGGATTATTAGTCGGTTTTCTATTGACTGGTGCAGTGTCCAGTGTATTTGCCAATAGCGTTTCTCCAAAGCCTGCGCGCATGGTGTTGGGTTGGAAAGAGTTTGCGAGGCTGGAAACAGAAGGGCTGCGCTTGGACGCCAAGCTGGATACAGGGGCGGATAATTCATCCATTCATGCGGTGAATATAGAGGAGTTTGAGAAGGATGGAGTGGTATGGGTGCGTTTTGTCGTAGTGAACGAAAAGGGCGAGTCCAAGGCGCTGGAGCGCCTGGTGGAACGCACAGTACGGATTCGTCAGCACGAAGGGGAGCAGGATCGGCGTTACGTGGTGAAACTAACCCTGTCGTTGGGGCCATTAAGCAAAGAAGTAGAGGTAAACCTGACAGATCGATCCCGTTTTTCGATACCACTGTTGTTGGGGAGAAGTTTTTTGTACCCTGAAATCCTGGTTGATTCCGGGATGAGTTATACAGTGAATTGAGCCAGTGAGAAACCTGCATCTAATCGTACTGTCGGGAATACTGGCGCTGCTTGGAGTTGCCTTGTTTTGCTACAAGGTTGTGGTTTTCCATTATCCTGTGGTTCCTGAGCCGAATATAATGCGCTGGCAGGTTGAGGCGGAAGTCAGTTTCCAGGGAGATTTTGCCGAGCCGGTGCAATTGCGCATGCAGTTGCCGCACAGGACACCCGGTTACATGTTGATTGACGACAGCTTTTTATCGCGCGGCTATGGACAATTTATAGAAAACGACGAGATGGGGAACCGCTTGGTCGTGTGGACCATTCGGGAGGGGAAGCCGAATGCCAGGTTGTACTACAGGGTGACAGTGGTTCCCTATGCGAATGAGGATGGTTTGATGAGCCAACCCCCCCGACAACCACTGCCAGAGTCCGTGACCTTGTCTCCCGTGGAAGAAGAAGCCTTGCGCGTACTGGATGTCGGAGCGCGGGAGCGATCTATTGATACAATAAGCTACGTGCAGGGATTGTTGCAGATGTCGGGTTCGCGGAGCGGACGGGATGCCTTGCGTATACTGGGAGCGGATGAAGGGGGAAACGGGGCGGTTGCGGAGCGCATGCGGGTGTTTTCTCTATTGCTGACACGGGCGGGAATTCATTCCCGCTTCACACATGGGATTTCCCTTTCGGTAAATGCGTCCAATGTCCCCATGGATTTTGGTTTGGAATTTTGGGATGAACAGGCAAAACGCTGGCGTTATTTGCATGGACCGCATGGAGAAATCGGTCGTCCGGTGGATCTGTTGATCTGGTATCGCGGGGATCTGCCGCGTGCGACTCTGACAGGAGCGCGGACACTGCGGGTCAATTATTCCGTTTCGCCGCAACCGTTGAACGTATTGGAATTGGGGGCTTTGTATGCGCGAAGCAATGAGTGGCCGCTGGCGGGATTTTCCCTGTTTCGTCTGCCCATGAAACAGCAGCAACTATTTCAGGTGCTACTGTTGATTCCCTTTGGCGCATTGATACTGGCCTTTTTCCGCAATGTGATTGGTTGGAAATGTTTCGGCACCTTTATGCCGGTGCTGATTACCCTGTCCTTTAGGGAAACAGGCATTTGGTGGGGTACGGGATTGTTTCTTGCTGTGATTTTTGCAGGGTTTCTTGTGCGCGTGTACCTGGAACATCTCAAGCTGTTGTTTGTTCCCCGACTGACGGCATTGCTCAGTGTGGTCATTGTCATCCTGCTGGGAATTAATCTGATCAGTTACCAGGCGGGGTTTGATGTGGGTTTGGCGATATCGTTTTTCCCCATGGTGATCCTGACGATGACGATTGAACGCATCTCCGTTGTATGGGAGGAATCGGGGACAAAGGAAGCCGTCCAGCAGGTGTTGGGCAGTTTCACGCTCTCTCTCCTGTTGTATCCAATCCTGTTTTCCAGTTGGGTGCAGCACTGGTTTCTGGTGTTTCCAGAGCTGATCCTCGTTGTCCTTGCGTGTAGTATGCTGCTCGGCAGATATACAGGATATCGGTTGACCGAGCGCTGGCGTTTTGCACCGCTGTTGAAAAGAATGTCCGTTTCACAGAACCGCACGGAGTAATCAGTAGTGAAAAACTGGATTCAACAATTGCGTCAACTTGGGGTGATGGGACTAAACCAACGCAATGCGGATATTATTGCAGAAGAGAATCACCGTCGTGACTATCCATTGGTGGATAATAAGCTGCTCACGAAAATGTGGGCACAGCAGCATGGAATGTCAGTTCCGTTGCTGTACGGCGTGGTGAGTACGGAAAGGGATGCGCGTTGCTGGGAGAAGCATATTGTGAGTCGGCAGGATTTTGTGATCAAGCCTGCGCGGGGATCGGCAGGCAAGGGAGTTCTGGTGATCCATGAAAAACGCTATCACGGGTATCGGAAGAGTGGGGGGCTGCTGATGTCCGTGGACGATGTGCGCTATCATATCTCCAATATACTCAGCGGAATGTTCAGCCTGGGAGGCTTGCAGGATCAGGCGATGCTGGAATATCGGGTGACGCCCAGTGACTTCCTGTTGCGGTTTGAACCAGAGGGAATGCCCGATTTTCGCGTAGTGGTGGTCCGTGGTGTTCCTGTGATGGCAATGATGCGGTTGCCGACAAGACAATCGGATGGCAAAGCCAACCTGCATCAGGGGGCAATCGGTATAGGAGTGGATATTGCCACGGGTCAAATGAGTGGGGGGGTGTGGCAAAACCGACTGGTTGAAGAGAACCCGTTTACCGGGAAGAAATTGGTGCACGAAATTGTGCCGGAGTGGGAGAAGCTGTTGTATCTGGCATCTCGCTGCGGGAAAGAGTCGAGACTTGGCTATATCGGCGTCGATATTGTTTTGGATCGCCATTATGGACCCATGATACTCGAACTGAACGCACGCCCAGGCTTGAGTATCCAACTGGCAAATCGACAAGGATTGATGAATCGTATTCAGGCTGTAAAAGCGTCCGCGGTTGATGTTGAACAATGGGGGGCGGAGAAATGTGTACGTTTTGCCATGGAGCAATTCAGGCTGAAGAGCGAATGAGTCCCCGTGTGGTGATTCGTCGTCATAAGGCTCCGCATCTTTTCCCATGCAACTTTCCATTGGAAACGGGGTTGAAACTAAGGGTAATACTCTCAACGGAACAGGGGAACAAGTATCGTATGTTGCGTGTTCTATTCTCCACAAGGAATCATGACAGTCCAACGCTATAAAAAGTTACGCTCTCAGTGTGGACTTACTGCTGTGGAGATTCTGCTCGCCCTGGCCCTGGTGTTGTTGGTGGGGTCGGTGGTCCTGCAGAGTTCGTATCTGACGGAAACAGAGGCTGGCCCGAGAGGGCCTGTGGAAGAGGTGTTGTTGGACATTATTCAACAGGCACACAGGTTGGCGTACACGGAGCACCAGTCTGTAGAGATGTATTTTGATGAAGAGGCTCAGCAAATCGTTTTAGTCGCGTTACCGTCAGGATTGCAACAGGAGTACGCCTTGCCTGAAAGCAAGGAACCTTGGGAAATTGAGTTTCGGCGCAGA
>CAZYDZ010000073.1:0-3615 GCA_964646535.1 uncultured Opitutaceae bacterium | reverse complement strand
AGCCCGAACAGGATTTGACAGGCAGTCCGAAGCGGATCCTCGAAAACATAACGCGTAGCCGCCTCATATTTCACCCGCTGGGAGGAACTTCTCCTGCGTCGATTCGTGTGAGGCGCGGCATGGAGATAGGTCAGGAGCTGTGGCTGGAACCCTTTTCCGCGCATTGGCAGAAATCAGTATCTTCATGATCGGTCAATCTTATGCAAAACCCATTCGACGACAACCGACTGCCGGGCTCAGCCTGGTAGAAGTGGTGGTCGCATTGGCCGTTTTTGGCATGGTGGCATTTACCTTACTGCAGACTGTGAATTACGGGTTGCAGGCGCTTGATCGGGGGACTCCTGATGTTCTTCGTATGGCATTGCGTGATTTGCGCTACGAGGTATTGCAGATTACCGACCAGGAAACTGTGGAAAAAGGTGGTGAAGGGAAAACCTCGGCGGGAGATCGTTTTCTCTGGAAGGCGGAAGTTTTTCCCACACCAGTCATTGATTTTTTCCAGATAGAACTGGAAGTGCGTTTTCCCGAAATGCCAGGAGTCGGGGAGAAAAGGGAGATATTGCTGCAAGTGTACCGCCCGGGGTGGAGTCAGGAGCGCGATAAGGAAATTCTTGTGGAGCAACGCGGACAACAGTTCGCAGAGCAGAAGGAGAAACGTTGATGATGGCTGAACGGCAAAGATTGGCATGTCGGAGAAATCTTCAGAGGGGATTCACCTTTCTGGAGGTGACTGTGGCGATTGCCCTGCTCAGCATGATTATATTTGCGGGAGGGCAGATACTGTTTTCAATCCTGCAGGCGTTGGAGATTTCACAGACGACACCGCGTCATGCGCAACATGCGGATAGTGTCGCGCGTTTTCTAACAGAGTCGTTTCAACAGTGCGTGGAACGCGC
This sequence comes from uncultured Opitutaceae bacterium, assembly GCA_964646535.1. Lineage (GTDB taxonomy): Bacteria > Verrucomicrobiota > Verrucomicrobiia > Opitutales > UBA2995 > CAZYDZ01. Next base: position 2,719 of record CAZYDZ010000073.1, on the reverse strand, counting down.
ACAGAGCCGCAGTGAAGCGCCCGCATGGAAAGTGCCTCCGGGGCAAAGCCAGGAAGTTCTGTTTTTCGAGTTTGCAGGGGGGCATCCCTTTTTTGTTACCAGTGCCTATCCGTCACCCAATGTGCAGGCTTATTTGGTTTACACCAAGGAAAACGGATTGGAAATCTGGTGGAATTTCCTTGCTGCCCAGGCCGCGCAGGGAGGACGGTCAAACCGTGCGGGTGGAAATCAAAACCCATTATTGCGCTTTGAACTGTCTTCTTTTGTGACAGATATGGAGTATGTGTATGCCAAGGACGGGGAAAACTGGGAGTACGTTTCCGTTGCGCAGGATGATGCTGTGCGCAAGGAGGGGGCCGTATTAAAAGGGCTACGTCTGTATTTCGATATTGAGGGACAACGCGAGGTGCGGGATATCCCGCTGGAAATCCGTACGGGAAGGGTACTGTTTTATTGATATGCCCATACACTACAGAAAGCGCAGAGGCGTGGCATTGGTTGCTGTTTTGTCATTCATGGTGATCGGTATGTGGCTGGCTACGGAATTATTGCAGAGGATCGAACATGAGACCCGGCGCAACCCTTCCATGCAGACACAGGATGAGCTGAAAATGGCGGCTTATCAGGGGCTGGAATTGACAATGGCTGTTTTGGAGGAGGTTCGTACCCTGGACCAAGGTTTGTACAGCCCCGCGCAGGGGTGGGGGAATCCGCTGGAATATGCACAGGTGGACTTGGTGGAAACGGAGAATGAAAACCGTGCGAAACCACCGCGTATTCCTGACAGCAGATTGCCCGACAATGTCCGTGCAGTCCATTTTCCCGAGGGTGTCCGCTTGGAAATTACCGTGACAGACCGCAATGGCCGCATTCCGTTTGAAGGAACTTCCGAGGAGCGGTGGCTGGAGATATTGAAACTGGTAGGATTTCCTTCGTCTGAAGCGACTGTTATCCGCGACAGCCTGCTGGATTGGATGGATGCGGATCAGGTCAGTCGTCCCTTTGGTGCGGAAGCGCAGCAATACAGCAGTCGGCGGATGGGTTACACCCCTCCCAACAGGCCGCTGGTGGCGCTGGAGGAGTTGAGTCGTATTCTGCATGCGCGCGATTTCTTTTTTGGCGGATCGGGAAGGCCCAATCCCCAATGGGAACCCTTTCGACAGTTGGTGGGAATACGCGCGGCTGGGGAAATCAATTGGAATACCGCGCCACAGCTCTATTTTCAGCTACAGGAAGAGGAAACAGGAATCAGTGCGGAACGAATATGGAGCTTTCTTGTCGGAAAGGATGGTGTCAAAGGCACGTATGACGATGGAATTCTGCGCCCAGGAGTGGATATGGAAGATCTGCCGCGCGACCGAAATGGCAATTATCCACCAGTGGATCGACAAGTCGGTATGCTGGAGGTGAGAATTGCCACACGCCGTGGCGATGCGGAATTTCTGCTGACTGCGTTGCTGGACCCTGCGGAAAAAGATGCGGGTGGTGTTTATCCGTTGAAAATAGTGGAACTTCGTGAGAACACTGAAAGATACTGAGAGAGAAACATGTTGAACAAAAAAACAGTAGATTGGGGACAGACTGTCCGGAATTTTATAGTCGGCAAGATGGGCCGACAGATTCCGAGGTGGGTTCCCACGGCGCTGTTCATTGGTAAATCCAATGAGTTTGAGAGTGCGAATGTCTCCCTGGCACGTCGAGAAGAGTTATTGGCAGAGGAAGTGGAGCGTTCCAGCCCTTTGGGGGAGGAACATACCCGATGGTCTTACCTGACGTTTGCCAGACAGAAGAAGTACTTCCTGTTCATGACCGATGCTGGAAAAGTTCAACAAGCTATTGCAGATCAAGATGTTGAAGGAGGGGATGTGTTCTGGTATCCAGGGGTGTTGGCCTTGTGCGGGAAAGCGGAGCAGGCTGAATGGAGATTTCTGCTGGAGGAGAATTGTGTGACGGCGGCGTTGTTTACGCCAGAGCAGGAAACCCCACTAAAGGTGATCAGTCGATTTTACAGGGGATTGGGATACTCCCGTTCCTGGCATGACGTGTATGCGGATCTGCGTCAGTCCCTGTCCAGGGGAGAAGAGCCACTGACGCCCCTGTGCCGGTTGAAAGAGAGTTCCATCCGAGAGGACGGATCACATCTTGAACTAACCCATGAGATATGGAACGAAGAACTCGGCGACTGGGAGCAGGCGCCTCCACGGGCCGTGAATGGCGAATGGCTTGTCACCGCGAATCTGCGGGTACTTTCACTGTTGGAGCAGCGCAAGATAGAGGACGCATCCTTCAACCGTTACGCATGGTGGGGACTGTTGGCGGTCTCTTTTTTCCTGTTGCTGCTGGGGGTAATGTGGCTGGGTGTATGGTGGAAGCAAGGCAGCAATCAGCGAATGGCCACATTGATTGGCGAACAACGGGAACAGGTCAAAGAAATAGAAAAGGCCAATGAAGGATTGGTTTTCCTGCGTGGTCTGACTCGTGAACGGGGTAATGTGCTGGACTGGATGATTGTGATCAATGCCAATCGCCCTGATGGGATTGTGTTTGAGACGTTTCAGATGACGGGAGACAAGCTGGATATTCGCGGTACTGCACGCCAACCCAGGGAAGTGACCACCTTTCGTGAGCAAATAGACAAAACAGGGGAGTTCAGAAAAATCCACCTGGACACGAGGGGTAGTGGCAGCGAGGGAACTCGTTTTGCTCTTGGTATGGAACC
>CAZYDZ010000072.1:0-10234 GCA_964646535.1 uncultured Opitutaceae bacterium | reverse complement strand
GATTCCCTCCCTGAGCAAAGCCAGGGCGGAAGGTGGGGATGCGGCAGTATTTCGTCTGATGAACGGAGTACTGAGTTGGCTGGTGCTGGTGCTCGTTGGTATCTCGTTGCTGGGAAGCCTGGTTTTCTATTGTTTGCCGTTCTGGTTTCCCGAGGTGGATCGGGTGCAATTGTTGTCCGAGTACGGACTGATTCTGTTTCCTTATCTGATTCTGGTCTGTCTTGCCGCAGCATTTGCCGCATTTCTACAGGTATTTCAACGCTTTGCCTTGGCGGCATTATCACCAGTTTGGCTGAATCTCAGCATGATCCTGTGTTTGGCTCTGGTACTGTGGTGGGTGCCCGACATGGAGAAGAGAGCCTGGTGGCTGTGTTGGTCTGTACTGTTGGGGGGTGTGGTTCAGGTACTATTGCCAGTGCGGCAATCCTGGCAAATGGGCTGGCGGCCCCGATTGCATCTATGGGGCGGAAGTGAATTGCTGGGAGTGTGGAAGCTGTTTTTGCCCGGGGTACTGGGAGCTTCGGTGTTTCAGGTGAATATTCTGGTGTCGCGCACGCTGGCGTTAAAAGTGGATGAAGGAGGTGTTTCCTACTTATATCTGGCCAATCGATTGATGGAATTGCCTCTGGGGCTGATTGCGATTGCGGTGACAACCGTGGCGTTTCCCTTGATGTCGCGTTCTTTCAGTGAAGGCAAGTACGAGGGGGCTGTTGGTCAGTCCAGCGAGAGCGTGCGTCTGGTGCTGGCACTAATGATTCCTTCCGCGGTAGGGCTTGTTCTTCTGGCAGAACCGATTTTGCGCATATTGTTTCTATACGGAGGGGTTACCGCGATTGAATTGTCACAGGCAGCTCCTGTGTTGCAGATATTTGCCCTTGGCCTGCCGTTTTATTCATTGGCGACACTGGCCACGCGCGTGTTTCATGCCAGGTGCGATACGCGTACTCCGGTCAAGATAGCTGTTGTGGCGTTTCTGATCAATTTAACCGGGAGCTTGTTGTTAATGCGACCACTGGGAGTGGTCGGGCTGGCTTGGGCCAATCTGATTTCCATTGTAATTCAGAGTCTGTTACTTGAAATACTATGGCGGCGTCAAATGGGACCTGTGAAGGGAATCCACTGGGAGTGGAGCCTGGGAAAACCAGTGGTGGCAGCCATTTTAATGGGAGGGATTTTGTACGTGGTGTCCGTTGCATGGAATCAATGGGAAACTGTTGGGGAGCAGACCCGCTTCTGGGGAAAGGTGTTAACAGGAATTCCATTGGGCTGTCTGGTATATTTGGGATCCCTGCTCCTTTTGCGTGCGCCAGAGGGAAAAGTGGTGATCTCGTTGTGGCAGCGCTATTTGCCTGTGAACAAGGGCAGGGCAATCGTTGTTCGCGCAGCAGACTGGATTCAGAAAAACCGCATGATGGCGGGAATGCTGTTACTGTTTGCCGTGGCATTTATATTTCCCGAGCCTGGCAGCAAAAGGGGCGTATTGCGGCCAGAGTACACGACACAGATCGGATTAGTGGTGATTTTCTTAATCCAGGGCTTGTGTGTCCATTGGCGGGAATGGGTGCGCGGGTTATTGGACTGGCGACTGCATCTTTTCACTCAATCCTTTATGTTTGTGGTCTTTCCACTGATCATATTGATACTGCTTTGGCCGCTTCGCGCCTCGATGAACGAATCCGTGTGGATGGGGCTGGCGTATATGACCCTGCTGCCGACTACAGTGGCAACAGCAGTTGTCTACACTACGAAGTCGATGGGAGATTCTGCTGCCGCCTTGTTCAATTGTTTATTGTCTAATTTTCTCGGCGTTTTTCTGGTGCCACTGGGTGTGGCATGGGTACTCGGTTTGGGTAGTGACGGGTTTCCGTATCTGCAGACCTTGTTTCGTCTGTTTTTGCTGGTGGGAGTACCCATTCTTGTTGGGCAGGCTCTCAGTTGGCTGTTGTGGAAATGGACCAGCCGGTATCGTGCCGTATTGCGTTCCGTCATGGAAGTGTTGGTGCTGTTTACCGCCTACTGTGCGTTTTCCGAGTCTGTTATCCAGCGTTCATGGTCGGGGTTGGCCTGGCATGATATCCTGTTGGGAATCGGAAGTATTTTGGCGATACTGATTCTTGTGCGCTTTGTGATGTGGCGTTGGTTACACTGCACCCGCTTCAGTGTTCCACAACGCAAGGCTGCTTACTTCTGCGGAGTACAAAAGACTATTGCGTTGGGAATCCCAATGGGATACTTTATTTTCTCCGACTACGGTGGAATAGGTCTGATTCTCTTTCCCTTGATTATATATCATTTCAGTCAATTGATTCTGGATGGTGCGATTGCTTCCCGTTGGGCGAATCAGGAAACCGCATGAGTGTTCAGTGGTTGATTGCGGGTTGCGGTTATGTCGGCACTGCGTTGGTTCAGCAGGAACTGCAGTTGGGGCATGGTGTTATAGCGATTTCCAGAAATCCAGGACTCCGTATGGGCTCAGTCACAGGTTCGAATGTGACATGGTTGAAACTGGATTTGTCCGAGCGGGATTCTTTACCCGGACAATTGGAGGAGACTCCGTGGGTGTCCGTGTTTCTCGTCAGTCCTGGCTTGCGCGAGCAAAAGCAGGAACAGATTTATCTGCGTGCTTTGCGGAATTGGAATCAGTGGTGTTCTCAATTGGGGATATCGTTGCGAATCCTGGCGGGCAGCAGCGGAATCTACGAGCAGACGAATGGTGAATGGGTGGACGAATCTGCGGTGTTGGAAATTGCGTCGGATCGTGCGCTTGCCCTGCACCGAGCGGAAGAGTGCTTCTGGGATAGCCTGTCGGTCGATTCTGTCGGTGTCGTACTGCGGATAGGAGGGATCTATGGACCGAATCGCCATCGTTTTTTGCAAACCGTTAGTTCGGTCGATACGGACGCGTGGGTGAACCTGATTTATCTGGACGACCTGGTTTCCGCGTTACAGACGTGCGCACAAGTGATGCGGGCCCGACGCAAGAAAGTGGAAGGAACCTATAATCTGGCGGATGGCTTTCCTGTTCTTCGTTCCGAGTTGTCGAGTTGGCTGGCAACCCAACATGTCTTGTCGCATGCGGATCCGTCTTCTCCGCGATCCCCGCGCGGACAGGCCAACCGAAGGGTATCGATAAAACGTTTTACGGATACTTTTCAATGGTCTCCCCGTTTTGCCAGCTACCAGGCAGGCTATCAACGGATTCTTTCATTAATATAGGAAGGTTCTTGAGTCTCCCATGTCTGTACGTCCCCGTCATTATAAGTCAGGTTTTGTTGTTTTTTATCTGCTGTTACTGATCCTTGCCATGTTTTTGTCCAGGTGTGATCAGATAGCTGAAACAGGAGACCTCAAAGTGGATATATGGCGGGAGGTGAATCGCGTGGCTCCACAATATCGATTGGAACCAGGATTCGTATACAGTATCATCTTTGCGGAGAGCAGCTTTAATCCACAGGCAAAAACCCAGGTGGCGCGAGGATTGATGCAATTGACCGAAGTAGCGTGGAAACAGGTGTCCGATCTGCCATACAGCGAAGCGTGGAATTGGAAAGCCAATATTCAGGTGGGATGCGCATACCTTGCATGGTGTCGCGAGCGGTTTGAGAAGAACGGTCGGCAACCGACATATCCCATGCTGGCCGCCGCATATCATTACGGGTTTGGCAAGGTGCAGCGCAGCGGCTATGACCTGAGCGCTCTCGGGGATAATCCCAACCATACTTATAGAAGGCTGTTTGCTGGAGAATTACAGCCAGTTTCTGCTCCGTAATCCTGCTGGTGGCAGGCGTAAAACATACATTTGAGACAATGTGTCTCTTATTGTTGGCAAAGTCCCATGTGGATTAAAAATGTGGGTACAAATGTCTCAATGGATGTACGTCAAGGATAGGCCTTCAAGTGTATATCTATTCCGTCAAGTTGTTGCTGAATAGTATGTTATGTCTATTCAGTGCGATTTTTTGAGTCAGTTGGCATGCATCATGCATCATGAAAAGGGTAAATATCAACAACCACTCAACTGAAAGGAATACAACAATGAGACTAATACAATATACGCATCCCTTGGAACGGGAACTTCAGAATCTGAATCGTGTGATCGACTGGGCGTTTCCATCGGTCAATCGGGTTCGTGAATACGGTACTCTTGGGCGTGCGACTTCATTTCGTGAAACACCTGAAGGCTATCTGCTGGAGGTGGAAATTCCGGGCTATGGTCGCGACCAGATTCAATTGGAATACCAGGAAGGGGCGTTGACCCTGAAGGTGGAGCAGAAGCAATCTTCGGATAAAGGTGAAGAAAGCCGCCATGTCCAGGAGAAAGCGATTCGCCTGCCTGAAGATGTGGCTGTAGAAGGAGTTCGGGCCCGTCTTGAGAACGGTATTTTGGAAGTGACCTTGCCGCGCAAGGAGTCGAGCAAGCCTGCACGGATTGAAATCCAGTAAGCAGTAAAGGATGGCACGATTGCGTGCCGTGACTAACGGAAAAGACAGAGGTGAAGGGATTGTCCCTTCACCTCTTTTCTTTGTGTGAAATAAGTTTGCACAACCGGGATTGGCATCATTGGAATAGGGGGCTTTCAGTGGAGCGATTCCTTGTCGTTGGTGTTCGGCTGCGTCAGTGGAATTGTTCGCGAACATCTTATTTTCCCTTGATTCGACATCCAATTCAACGTGTTTACTGGTCTCAGGCCCAGGTGATTCTGAACGATAATGCAGCGAAGATTGTATTGATTGGTCTGTTGAATCATCCGCTGGTGACAGGAGAGGGGAGCAAAGGATTTCTGATTGCGGTGGTGTCCTCCTCGATTCTGCTCCCGTTTATTCTGTTGGCGCCGGTGACTGGCTGGTTCGCGGACCGTTTTTCCAAGCGTACGGTGTTGTGGTATTCGCTGGTGGCACAGATTCTTATCGTGGTGGGCTTCCTATTCGCGTTCTGGATCAAGTCGCTGCCAGTCGCATTATTTTTTCTGGCGTGGTTGGCGGTACAGTCAGCGTTTTTTGGGCCTGCCAAAATGGGTATTGTGAAAGAGTTGGTATCAGGGCATCAGGTACCTGAAGCCATCAGTTGGATGGAGTTGCTGGGGGTAGGGGCCATATTGATTGGAACTTTGCTGGGAGCGGGGCTGTTCGATTTATTTCAGACAGCAGTGGATATGGGACCTTGGGAAAGCGGTGTGTGGACCGCGCTCGTATTACTGTTGTTTGCAATTTGGGCGCTCTGGATATTTCGCGGAGTGCCTGCAGCAGCAGGACAACAGGATTTAGTCTTTCACTGGACCCTGTTTGGCGATCATTTCCGGCAGGTATCGTATTTATGGCGGCGCAAGCCACTGTTCATGGCGGGTCTCGGCAACGCGTTTTTCTTTGGTGTCGGGGGGATTCTCTATCTGACGTTTGTGCAGTACGGCGAAGAGCTGCATGGAGGAGAAGCAGGATCTTCATTTCAGGCAGCAATCCTGTTTGCCGTACTCGGTGTTTCCCTGGGGTTGGGAAGCTATTTGGTGGGACGCATACACAGCAGAGGGATTCGTATGGGAATGGCCACGATTGGAGTGGGGGTAATGGGCATCGGGTTGTCGGTGACTACAGTGGGACTGTTTGGTACGGTGTGGCTTATCTATGCCGGACTGGTGATTGCGGGTCTGGGAGCGGGAGTATTTAATGTGACGGTGAATGCGTTTCTGATCGATGAGGCTCCTGCGGATCATCGTGGACGCGTGATTTCCGCATCCAATCTGTTGACGAATTTGTCAGGCTTGAGTGGTATCGGAGTCTATTGGACAATGCGTGACATAATCGGTTTTTCACCTGCATGGCAAATGGTGGTTCTCGCAGTGGCAACGGTTGCCGGCACATTGGTTACGATGGCTGTGGTGTCGGCACACAATCCGCTCAAGTCACGATGACCCGTGACCGGAATTGATGAAGCGGTTGTTATTTGAGGGTTGATGTTGGACAGGCAAGCTCTCATGCTTGCCGTTCTATGGTCGGTTTAGGTAAAGTACTCAAGCAGGCACAAAAAGTGCAGAAACAGATGGAAGCCCTACAGCAATCGTTGGCTGTTCAGGAAATCGAAATCTCCCGTGGCGGTGGCGCTGTGGTGGTGAAAATCAATCTGATGGGTGAGTTTCGCTCCATTAAGGTGGACCCTGAGTTTCTCAAGGAAGATGCGGCAACCGTAGAAGAGACCCTGCTGGATGCGATCCAGTCTGCTGCCGTTGAATCCAAGACCAGGAACGAGGCTGAAATGGGCAAGGTGACAGCAGGATTTAACCTGCCTGGTTTCATGTGAGTTTGGTAAAGTCAGGGGTTGTTTTTCCAGATATATAGATGACTCCAGCCTACGACCAACTGGTTCGAATCCTGAAAAAACTGCCTGGATTGGGGTTTCGCTCTGCAGAAAAGATCGCGCTGCATCTGCTGGTGGAAAATCGGGAAAAGATCAGCGAATTGACCGAGTGTATGCAGCAGGCCTCTCGTGAGATCCACCGATGCCAATGTTGCGGAAATATGGCGGAGCACGAACAATGTATGGTTTGTGAGAATCCGCGCAGAAATTCACGCATGGTTTGTGTGGTGGAGTCGATTCAGGACCTGATGGCAATTGAGAAATCAGGAGCCTATGATGGAAAGTATCATATCCTGTTTGGTAAACTGTCTCCTTTGAAAGGAATTGGGCCTTCGCAATTGAACCTGACAACATTCTGGCCACGTTTTGTGGAAGAAGAATGGGAGGAAGTGGTGCTGGCTCTTTCCAATGACCTGGAGGGAGAGGCCACCTGCCACTGGTTGCAGGAAAAGATCGCGCAGGCGCACCCCTCTGTACACGTCAGTCGGATCGGTTTTGGTTTGCCGAGCGGTAGCGCACTGTTGTTTGCGGATGGTCCTACCTTGAAAAACGCGCTGTCTGCACGACGACGAGTGGATTTGTAACGCAGTGGACGCGTTCTGGAAACCGCAGATTTTGCAGATGTGCGCAGATTAAAAACCCTCTGTGGAAATTTGCTCCATCTGTGGTTTCTCTGTTTCCCCGTATTCAGTTCTTGCTGGGCCTTGTGGGTTTTGGGGAGCTGGCAATGCCGCGTTTGCGAGTGCGGCGGGCGCTGGATAGATGGCGGATTTCGAATGGCATCAGCAGACGGCATTCACCTGGAGCCAGTTTGCCGAGTGCGAGATCGCCAACCTGGACCCGAATCAGGCGTGCGACCTGTTTTTTGCGGGACTTCATCAGGCGGCGAATTTCGCGTTTATGTCCCTGTTTCAAAACGATTTTCAACTTTACCTGGTTGCCGATGCGCCGGGGAAAGGAAACTTCTTCGGCTTGCAGGAATTCACCTTCGTCTTCGATTCCCTGTAACAGGGCCTCACGGTCTTCCGGAGACCAGCTGATGGAATCAATCCACACTTCGTAGGTTTTGGGGATACCGTAGGAGGGATGGGTGATTTTCTGAACCAAAGCGCCATCTTCCGAGAGCAGCAACAAGCCTTCACTCTCTTTGTCCAAACGACCGGCTAGAATCCATTTCTGGTTCCGATATTCTTCCGGCAGCAGGGATATTAAGGTACTTGGATGATGGGGGTCACTGTGCGATGAAAGCACTCCGCGCGGTTTGTACAGTGCGAGGGTTTGTTTTTCCTCCGAAACCGTCTGGCGATGGGAATTGCCTCTCCATTGGAGCGTTTGCTGGCCTGGAAAAATTCTGTCTCCCGGTTTGGCAACCTGGCCGTCAATTTGTATTTCCCCCCGTGCCAGAGCGTCGTCCACCTGTCGCCGTGGAGCCACACCGAGCAGGGAAAGATACTTCTGTATGCGTATGGGGGATAAGCGTTTTTCTTGCTTCTCCTTCATTTGAGGGTTGAATTTCTTTGAATCAGGTCTCACTTTTTTTGCCTTGGAATTAAAAACGAGATGTCAGTAAGCACGAGTATATACGATAAAAATAATCCGTTTCCTGCAAAATTGACTGAAAATGTCCGTCTGAGCAAGGAAGGCTCGGCCAAGGATACCCGTCATTTTGTGGTAAACATTGTTGGTAGTGGCCTGACCTATACGTGTGGCGACTCGCTGGGGATATATCCAGCCAACCGTCCCGAGGATGTTGAGGCAATTCTTACTTTGCTTGGATTGTCAGGCGAAGAACAGGTAACGTTACCCAAAGCGGAGGCGCCGATTTCCATTCGCCAGGCATTGTCCACACAGTTCTCGCTGGCTCAGCCGACCAAGAAACTGCTGCAGTTCATTGAGTCCAAGGCGACTGCAGATGCAGACAAAGCCCGTATTCAACAGTTGTTTGCCGCCGATGCTGCGGAACAGTTGCCGTCTTATCTGGAGTCCCGTGAGCTGCCTGACTTGCTGGCCGATTATCCGTCGGTAAAGATTGAACCGCAGGAACTGGTCGATTCTCTACGTAAACTCAATCCACGTCTGTACTCGATTGCTTCTTCACCTGTGGTCTATCCTGATGAGATTCACCTGACTGTGGCAGTGGTGCGTTACCAGACCAATGGGCGTCAACGTCACGGGGTTTGTTCTTCCTTTCTTGCGGATCGGGTGGAGTTGAACCAACCGAGTCTCCCTGTGTTTGTAACCGCCTCCCATTTTGGTTTGCCTGAAGATCCGTCCACCGACGTGATTATGGTTGGGCCGGGTACTGGAGTGGCTCCCTTCCGCGCTTTCGTACAGGAGCGCGCGGCCACTGGGGCCAGCGGGCGCAACTGGCTGTTTTTCGGCGATCAGCATCGCAAAACCGATTACTTGTATGAGGAAGAGTGGGAAAAATGGTTGCAGGAAGGTAAACTGACTCGCCTGGATCTCGCGTTTTCACGCGATCAGGCCGAGAAAGTGTATGTGCAGGACCGCATGCTGGAAAATGCTGCCGAATTGTGGCAATGGCTTTCCAAGGGCGCCGGTTTTTATGTTTGCGGTGACGCCAAACGCATGGCAAAAGATGTGGATACTGTACTCCATCGAATTGTCGCCCAGGAAGGGCGTATGTCCGAAGAGGAGGCAGTGGCGTGGGTGAAGCAATTAAAGAAAGACAAGCGCTACCAGCGCGATGTCTATTAAGCGTTTTTTTATGGCTCTTACGTTTCAACAAAGAACTGCAGTAGTGACTGGTGCCGGTCGCGGAATTGGTAAAGCAATCGCTTTGCACCTGGCTGAAGCCGGGGTCAAGGTTCTGGCAATCAGCCAGAATCCTGCCAGTTGCGGCGCCACTGCCGAGGAAATTCGCCAGGCGGGCGGGCAGGCTGCCGCCTATGCGGTCGATGTCAGTGATCGTCCCGCGGTCGCAGAGGTGTGCTCCCGCATCCTCAAGGAACACGAAAGGGTTGATATTTTGGTCAATAATGCGGGGATTACACGCGACAATCTGTTGTTGCGCATGAGCGATGAGGACTGGGATCAGGTGATCGCCACCAATCTCTCCAGTGTCTTTTACTTTTTGAAAGGTCTGGTTCCCACCATGGCGCGTCAACGCTGGGGGCGGATCATTAACATCTCTTCCGTAACCGGCGTCATGGGGAATGCGGGACAAATCAATTATGCTGCCGCCAAGGCCGGTATGCTCGGAGTCACCAAGTCCGTGGCGCGTGAATTTGCCTCCCGCAAAATCACCTGCAACGCCGTGGCCCCTGGTTTTATTGAAACTGATATGACAGCGGCTCTCGGGGCTGATGTTTCCGAACAGGTCATGAAAAATATTCCGTTGAAGCGCTTTGGCAAAGCCGAAGAGATTGCCGGGTTGGTTTGCTACCTTTCCTCGGAGGAATCGGGATATATCACGGGGCAAGTTTTTTCAGTTGACGGAGGCATGGCGATGTGATGCCAATTGATGGCGGAATATAGACTCAAACATCTTTCTATCAGAAACTAAATTATGTCAGACAAAACCATCGAACAACGCGTTAAGGAGATCATCATCAATCAGCTCAACGTCAACGAAGAGCAGGTTGTGCCTTCAGCATCCTTTTTGGATGACCTGGGAGCAGACTCTCTGGACACGGTGGAGCTGATTATGGCTTTCGAAGAAGAGTTCAAGGACGAAATCAAGGGAGAAATCCCTGAAGAAGAAGCCGAAAAACTCCAGACTGTCGGAGCCGTAATCGATTACATCGAGAGCAAAGCCAACTCCTGATCCTTCACTGAGGATCAGGTCTCCTTGAAAGGAATCGCCTTGGAATCCACCACGACAACGAGAACAGTCTCTTCTCCACGCATCGTGGTGACAGGGAT
>CAZYDZ010000071.1:0-10236 GCA_964646535.1 uncultured Opitutaceae bacterium | reverse complement strand
TCAAGGCTGGTGGTTGTACCTGCGTGAAACAGGAGAAAAGGGGAAAATCCAGCTTGAACAAATACTACTTTGGTTTTCCCTGCTCCCGTATGATGCCTATATCAGCCTGGATGCAATACTTCGTACCCTGAAACGGTTAATCACCAAAAAACGACTATTGGAATGGCAAGCATCCGATATTACCGCACAATCCTTAAATCATTCACTTTATGGATTTTACCTATCCATGTGGTTCTCCCCTCTGTTTGCGCTTGTCTGTGGCATTCTGATGGGAATCTATTATATATCGTTACTGCCGTATACACTTCCCGTCTTGTTAGTATGGTTGGCGTCTCCGTACATTGCATGGCGAATCAGTCGCCCTTACCTATCCCACCCTCCCGCGTTCAACAAAGAACAAACCCGGCTATTACACCAGATCGCACGCAAGACCTGGCACTTTTTCGACACATTTGTAACAGCCGAAGAGAACTGGCTTCCTCCTGATAACTTTCAGGAACGCCCAATTCCCACCATCGCATCACGCACCTCTCCCACCAATATTGGGTTGTCGCTGCTCGCAAACCTGGCCGCATTTGATTTTGGATACATTCCCGTCAATCGATTGATTGATCGCACTCGCCAGACTCTGGATACCGTAAACCAACTCAAGAAATTCCGTGGACATCTTTATAATTGGTATGACACACGCACCCTGGACCCGCTGCCCCCTCATTACGTCTCAACGGTGGATAGCGGAAATCTGGCAGGCCACCTACTGACTCTTGGACAGGGACTGCTTGATTTAAAAAACAGCCCAATCTACTCCAAACAGCTTTTTTCAGGCATGCTGGATACCATGCGTGTCATGAATTCGCAATCGGCCAAACACCCGATATTTTTGCAATTGGAAAACATTCTGGAAAAGACGCACCCGCTGTCTCTGCATACAGCCTATGATCTCCTGATATCGATTCAGAAAAAAATCACCGAAGTACGCGATTCTCTGGCGGCAGAAAATGAGCCATTGCGAGCATGGGCTGACATCCTGAAACGGGAATGTCAGTCACACCAGGAAGAACTGGCTTATATTGCTCCCTGGGTAGAAGTTATCGACGTCTCCTCTACTCATACAGAGACACTGGCTTCATTCAGGCAGGAGCTGATCGCATTGGATCAATCTGCGACTCTGAACGATATCGCTGCGTTGGAACAAACACTGTGTGTATCCATTGAAAACGCAATCTACCCCGATACGGAAGCTGAGAATTCCAATCAAGTTCTGTTACAATGGCTGCCCGCTCTGCGCAAGGCAGCACAACGAGCAGCCGCACGTATTCAAGAATTAGAGGATCTGGCACGTCAATGCAACGACCTCGCTGAGATGGACTTCGTCTTTCTTTACAATACCTCCAAAAAGCTCTTTACGATCGGTTATAATGTCGTGGAACAACGGGCTGATGCTGGATTTTACGACCTGCTGGCATCCGAAGCACGGCTGGGTAGTTACGTGGCAATCGCACAGGGTCAGATTCCTCAGGAACATTGGTTTTCATTGAGTCGCCTGCTGGTCGTTTCTCAGGGAGATCCCATACTGCTGTCATGGAGCGGATCCATGTTTGAATACCTGATGCCTCTGCTGGTCATGCCTAACTTCGAAAGTACTCTATTGGATCATACCTGCAAAGCAGCAGTACAGGAACAAATCGAATACGGCAAAAAACTGGGAGTACCCTGGGGCATTTCTGAATCAGGATACAACCGGACAGATACCCAATTGAACTATCAATACCGTGCTTTTGGCATTCCCAGCATCGGCTTGAAACGAGGTCTCTCTGAAGATCTGGTAATCGCACCGTATGCCACTGTAATGGCTTTAATGGTGGAGCCCAAGCGGGCTTGCGCCAATCTACAGCGCCTATCTGCCGAGGGTCAGGAGGGAATATACGGTTACTACGAAGCGATTGACTACACCCCTTCCCATCTACGCCCGGATGAATCCAAAGCCACCATCTACTCCTTTATGGCACACCACCAGGGAATGAGTCTCCTCTCCCTGAGTAACCTGATGAGCGGCAACTCCATGCAGCAGCGTTTTATGCGGTGCCCCATGCTCAAGTCCGCCGATCTGTTATTACAGGAACGGATTTCCAAAAATATCACAGCCAACCGAATCGGCGATGACTCTCAATTCGAACTCGAAGGACTGCACCCGCTACAGCCCGACCATTCCAGCGTGAATCGTGTTTTCAAGGGAGCAACTCCTTCCCCTGAAGTACATTTGTTGTCCAACGGACGTTATCATGTCATGATCAGTAACTCAGGAGGAGGATACAGTCGTTGGCGCAATCTGGCAGTGACCCGTTGGAGAGAGGATGCCACGCGCGATTGCTGGGGAATGTTTGCATATCTTCGAGACAAAGAGTCGGGTGACTTATGGTCCACAGCCCATCAACCCACTCTGCGCAACGTAAAGAAATACGAAGCGATCTTTACCCAGGCTTATGCCGAATTTCGTCAACATCATCTGGGCATCGAAGTACATACCTGCATCTGCGTCTCACCGGAAGATGACATGGAGCTACGACGTGTCATTCTGACCAATCGCACCCGCCGATCACGCTCCCTCGAAATGACTTCTTATGGCGAAGTTGTTCTTGCACCACAAAGCTCTGACGAAGCCCATCCCGCATTCAGCAATCTTTTCGTACAAACAGAGTTCATTCCCTCATCCTCTGCCATCTTCTGTACCCGACGTGCCCGCTCTACAGAAGAAGCTCCACCCCACCTGATCCACATGATGTTATTGCAAGGGGAGGAAGAAGGGACCATCTCATGCGAAACAGACCGTTCACGATTTATTGGGCGTGGCAATACGCTGGTCAATCCGGCCTCTATTCAAAACTCCGGACCGCTTTCCAACACCAGTGGCGCTGTGCTCGATCCAATCATCGCCTTGCGCCGAACGGTAATCATCCCTCCCGGCAAATCGGTTACGTTGTATATTGCCATGGGAATGGCCGAAACCCGGGAAGACGCCACGATACTGGCAGACAAATACCAGCATATCCGTATCTGTGAACGAGCCTTTGAATTGGCCTGGACTCATAGTCAAGTCACTCTTTACCAACTCAACGCCACCGACGCGGAAGCACAGCTCTACAGCAAACTGGCGAGCGCCTTAGTCTACTCCACTCCCTCTCTCCGCTCCACCTCTTCCATATTGAAGAGTAATCGTCGCGGACAAAACGGTCTGTGGAGCTATGGCATCTCCGGCGATGTTCCGTTGGTTCTGCTGCGCATCAATTCACTATCCGGCATCGACCTTGTGCGGCAAATGGTACAGGCGCACGCCTACTGGCGTATCAAGGGTCTTGTCGTCGAGCTGGTTATCGTAAACGAGGATATTTCCGTATATCGCCAGCCACTCCATGATGAAATCATCAATCTCATATCATCTGGTATTGAAGCTCCTCTTCTGGAAAAACCGGGTGGCCTGTTTGTTCGTCGCATTGAGCAAATTCCCCGTGAGGACCTGCTATTGTTTCAGTCGGTGGCGCGCATTATCCTGGACGATGGCGCAGGCAGTCTGGCCAAGCAGTTGTCGCGCTCTCCACTGGTTTCTCCTCCCGCTCCCGCGTTGATTCCTACCCGTATGGTTTCCTCGAATATCGTAACGGAATTGCCACAACGGGATCTGATTTTCACCAATGGTTTTGGTGGGTTCACCCGCGATGGCCGCGAATATGTCATCACTCTTTATCCCGGACAAAACACTCCCGCACCCTGGGTCAACGTACTGGCCAACAATCAGTTTGGCACAGTGATTTCCGAGAGCGGTGGCTCTTATACCTGGATGGAAAATGCCCATGAATTCCGTTTGACCCCATGGAACAATGACCCGGTAAAGGACTTTGCCGGAGAAGCCTTTTATATCCGGGATGAACAGACAGGACAATTCTGGTCGCCGACACCATTGCCCGCCAGAGGGGCGACCCCCTATGTCATTCGTCATGGCTTTGGCTACACGATATTTGAACACAGTGAAAACGGCATACAATCCGAACTTTGTGTATATGTCGCCCGGGATCTCCCCGTAAAATTTTCTGTATTAAAGTTACGCAATCTATCCGGGCGACCACGACGTCTTTCGGTAACCGGTTATTACGAATGGGTTCTCGCCGATCTGAGACATAAAAGCCTGTTACATATACAAACGGAAACAGATCTGAAAACCGGCGCCCTGATTGCCAGAAATTTCTACAATAGCGAATTTCCCACAAAGATCGCCTTTATCGATGTGGGAGAGCCCTGCACGGTAAGCGGAGATCGCCACGAGTTTATCGGTCAAAACGGGACTCTTGCACAACCTGCAGCCATGAAACAGTCCCGTCTCTCCGGAAAAACCGGGGCAGGACTCGACCCCTGTGGCGCCATGCAAGTGGTATTCGATCTGGCTGCTGATGAAGAACGCGAGGTTCGTTTTCGTTTGGGAACTGCACACTCCACAGAGGAACTTTATCGATCGGTAACCAGTTTGCAACGAACAGGGACTGCACGTGAAAAACTGGAAAATGTATGGACTTACTGGAATCGCACCCTCGGTACCCTGAATGTAGATACACCCGATGCCTCAGTCAACATGATGGCCAACGGATGGCTCCTATATCAGACAATCAGCGCTCGTATTCTCGGACGCACCGGCTTTTACCAGTCCGGGGGAGCTTATGGTTTTCGCGATCAACTCCAAGACGTGATGGCTCTCGTACACGCGGAACCATCCATCGCCAGAACACAGATCCTTCGAGCAGCCGGCCGGCAGTTTCCACAAGGAGATGTCCAGCACTGGTGGCACCCTCCGCAAGGACGTGGGGTTAGAACCCATTTTTCTGATGACTACCTATGGCTTCCTTATGTCACTTGCCATTACGTCACCTCCGTAGGAGACACCGGGATTCTCGACGAAAACATTCCCTTTCTTGAGGGACGTCCACTGCGCCCCGATGAAGAATCCTACTACGATCTACCCGGTTTATCTGACGAATCTGCCACGCTTTATGAACACTGCGTTCGCAGCATTGAATATGGCCTGCAATTTGGCGAACACGGACTTCCCCTCATTGGTTGCGGTGACTGGAACGATGGCATGAACCTGATCGGCAAGGAAGGCCGCGGGGAAAGTGTCTGGCTCGGCTTTTTCCTTTATGACGTACTGCTACGCTTTTCTAAAATTGCAAGCGCCCGCAACGATCACGATTTTGCCGAACGTTGTGTAAACCAGGCCCATGAACTGCAAAGTAATATCGAACGCAATGCCTGGGATGGCCAATGGTACCGCCGGGCTTACTTCGATAATGGAAAACCTCTCGGTTCCCACCTCAATCAGGAGTGCCAGATCGATTCTCTGCCCCAAAGCTGGGCCGTCATCAGCCGCGCAGGCAACCCGGAACGTGCAGCACAGGCTATGGAGCAAGTAAATCAGAGGTTGGTACGGCGCAATGAAAAGCTGATACAGCTCTTCACCCCGCCCTTCGACAAATCTGATCTGAATCCGGGTTATATCAAAGGCTACGTACCAGGAGTGCGTGAAAACGGAGGACAATATACGCATGGTGCGATATGGACGGCCATGGCATTTGCTCTCCTGGGTAAAACCGAACGTGCCTGGGAATTGTTTCATCTACTCAACCCGATTCAACACGGCAGCACTCTTGAACAGATTGCCATTTATAAGGTTGAACCCTACGTCATTGCTGCTGACGTCTATGCCGCCTCTCCACACACCGGACGTGGAGGTTGGACCTGGTACACCGGATCTGCTGCGTGGATGTATCGTTTGCTCGTGGAAACTCTGCTGGGCATTCGCCGTGAGGGAGAATTCTTATATCTCACTCCCCTTCTGCCTGAGGACTGGCCAAGCTACAAAGTCCACTATCGTTACCATCAAACCGTTTATCACATTACCATCAGCCGCCTGACGGACAAAACCACTCCCGGGCTTGATCTGGATGGGCAGCCTCTTCCAGATAAAAACAGACTATTCCTGACCGATGATCAGAAGGAACACTTCGTGGAAATGAGAATTTTATTCAGTTAGCGTCATCCACCACGAGGCCGACCAGATCAGGACGCTGTCGCAAGATATCCCAATCAAACTACCATTTGACCACACCAGTTGAACGTCCCTTTTTCATTGCCGCAACCCCACTTTTTCAGCATTGAGCCACCTGACGCTTTTTGCTTGTCCTTGACGATGCACCAAAAACAGGCATCATGTGATGCATGAGATCGACGCTAAATATAGATGAAGAATTACTGAATAAGGCTACTCAATACACTGGAATCAAAGAAAAGACCAAACTGGTGAACATGGGTCTTGAGTGTCTGGTACGCCAGGAAGCCGCACGCCGTCTGGCAGCACTCGGAGGATCTGCACCCGACTTCCAGGTAGCAGAACGCCAATCCCGCTATTCAGCATCACGCCGCCAATGAGGGTTTTGGTCGATACTTGTGTCTGGGTTCATTTCCTGAACAAGGGAGATTCCGTTTTGGAAACACTCTTGCAGGAAGATCTAGTTTCTTGCCATTCTTTGGTAGTCGGAGAATTGGCAACAGGCAATTTACCCAATCGCAAAAATACCTTGAACGCACTGCTTGCGTTACCCCGACTTCCTGAAGCTGACTTCACAGAAATTATGTATCTAATCGAAAAACATCGACTCTACGGTCAAGGATTGCATTGGAATGATTGCTCTCTACTCGCCTCTGCGCGAATCAATCATACTCCCCTATGGACTCGTGATCGACGCCTGGCCGATGCAGCACAAGCTTGTGGCTGTGCCTGGAACGGTTAAAAACCATTATGCAACACTCAATCGACGAACAACTTCGCAAGCCAAGAGAATGCCGGTCCCGATGATATTCGCCATGCAATCGCGAATGATTCCCTTCGTGGCGAATTCATCATACTTAGTACGAGCGATCAGAATTATATCCAAGCCGCAGGGGATACCGAACCATTTACACTGGAATACCGCGAAGGCCGCGAAGAGGAGCACTATCAATGTGTGAGAGATGTTTACAGAGAGGAACTGGAGAGAGCTTTTCTCCGATATCTGTCGGGGGATTCAACATGGAAAAGCGTTTTCGAATGGAAGAAGATGGAACAGAAGCCTTGGTGGAAAATATGGTAACCCACTGACCTGCACGTTAGGTAAAAGCATGCAACTCTTCACACTTATACTCTTCTCCATTGCAGGCATTGTTTCTTTAGCCGATGCGGAGAACGATCCACGTTCGGTATTCTTGGCCGATCTGAAACATGCCCGAGCCAAGTATAGGACAGCCCAATCGGAGATCATTCGCACCGCCGATCGAGTGGTAATGTACTTGGTTGATTTCGAAATCACCCCGACGAAAGATCCTTTTAACAACGACGATAAAACGATCACAATCTCTCCAAACACCAGTTTTACCAGGATTCTCGCTACGAAGGAGGTTTCCCAGGAACATAAAGTGATGGTTCTGGATGCGTTAGCCACACAGATCGCCAAACCAGAACACCATGGCGGAGCACTTTGCCATTTCCCGATTCATGGTATCCGCGTCTATCATGGAGAACAACTCCTCCACGAAGGAACATTCTGTTGGTTGTGCGGTAATTTTTCTTTCAGCTATCCCACAGAATCAGACCTGCTTGATACCAGTGAAGAATTAGAGAGGATCTTTATGGCTCTCCTTCCAATTCCTCAACAAGAACTGGATCGATTTTATCAAAAGTATCCGCAAGCCAAATTCAAAACCGGACTGGATGACCGCTGACGTTTTGCTCCTTTTCTCTCACTCCTCACGCAAAGACGCTAAGAAAACGTTTGGAAACCACAGATTGCGCGGATTCTCACAGATCAGGAAATATGGTGGCAATTTCAGATTAGCTCAAATGGCGATAGTTTGAGCGTGTTTTCGTATTGGAAGAAAGGAATCAAAATTGCCCGGTTTTCGCCGCTGGACCTATGATGGAGGGACGACCTAGTCGGCATGATTTCGGGTCGTGGCGTAAAGCCACTCCTACAATGAAAAGCAGCGATTATCTCATTAAACTAACAGCATTTGAGACAGCTCTCTTCTCTTCAATCCTGTAAATCCTGTCTAAAAAATCGGGACAGGATTCACAGGATATACAGGATCACGGAATCCTCATACGGGGACACGAAGACTTGGCTCTTGCTCCACATACCCTTTGCGATCAATCTCAGGGAGTATCCAACCCTGTAGTGGGTGCTTCTGGTGAAAACTCTGTTCTTCGTTCCGTGAATGCCAATAAGCGCCCTCGCTCGCAAATATCCACCCTACTCTCATGGATCTATATCAGTTGAAGAAAAATTCTCGCAACAACGGATCGGGATGGAAGATTTTCGTATGGGGGCTCTTTGCCTGGGGAATAGAAGGAATTCTCTCAACTATCTTTCTTCTAGATTTTCCCGATATCTTAACGATATTTCATGTCATCGCCTGCTTAGGAGTTCTTCTTTTATACGTAGATTCCTTTTGGCTGCGATTTTCACTCGGAATTGGGTGGATTGCCAACGGGTTGCTGTCGTTTTTGTTCCTGATCGGAATGCTTTTGTCGTTCATGAATCCAATCGATTCCATGGGAATCAAGGTTCTCACATGGCCTGTATTCAGGCTGGAAGGAATTGACACAATTGCGACCTATTTTGTAAGCCGAGGGTTTATTTTTATGACTTTCGGAATTCTGATCTTTTGGTTCCCTTCCAGTAAGAAGCAGAATTCCTTAAGAATCAGCATACATCACCCCGTCAGATAATCGAGCCGCGAAGAAAGAAAACGTTTGGTAAAATATGAAACACATACACATACGGTGGGCTATTAGTATGATAGCAGTCTGCATTTTCTCATTCGCTGCAGGATGGTTTATTCACAGCATGAGATGGGGCTATCACTATAAGATTCATTCCGAGAAGGCCGTTTCTTCAGAAAACGGGATTGTCACCCTTCGCCATACGACCGAATCCATAGGATTCTCCCCTCTCGATACAGGATATAGTGTTATCTCTGTTGAACCCGAATCAGGTGGGGAAATCACCTTATACAAAGCAAAAAGAATATTCCAAGAGTCTTATCCACATGTTAAGGAAGTTCGCGCAGAAGGCCATGCGATCACATGGGACGATGGGGAAAATTCATACAAGTTGCTGATGATGCCACGGATGGACGCAGATTAAGGGATCATTGTAGGAGCGGCTTTATGCCGCGACCCGCATCGCCATCGGCTAGACAATGACGATGGTCTTGTTCGCCCAGGAGGTCGCGGCATAAAGCCGCTCCTACAATAGTCAACATTAGGTGGTCGAGACATTCAAGCCAGCCCCTTTTTTCGGCCCTTGAATCAATCGCGGGTTTTTGGACAATGAGAGGGGGACGCATCCGCGCAATACGCAATCATGATTTCATCCGGCCACATCATCCATGACAACGAAGGGACCGCGCAGCCCATTCTCCTTCGCGTCCTGCTGTTCTCTTTGGCATCCAACGCGGCGGTGCTCTCCGTGATGCAGTTCGGCGTCGTGCTCTCGCCGGAGCGCCTGCCCGTCAACACGCAAAACATCTTCTGGCTGGCCAGCGGGGTAAACACCGCCGGTCTGCTCCTGCTCGGCCTGCGCTACTGGCCAGTGCTGCTCTTGAACGCTTTCCCGGCGTGGCTTCTTGGATTCGAGGCACTGGGGATGTGCCTGATCGGAGCGACGACCAATGCCATGGAAGCGCTGTTTGCCGCATGGATGATCCTCCGGCTGGGCGCGTTCAAAGGACAGTTCGACCGCCTGCGCGCCGTGGCCGCCCTTGTCGGAGCCTCGCTCATCGCACCGCTCGTCAACACCCTGACCGTTCCCGCGTATATGTGCGCGATCGGGGTCTATCCATGGACAGACTACGTGAATGCGCTGAGTCATTGGAACCTTGCCAACGGCACCGCCATGCTCGTTTTGACTCCGCTGATCCTCGCCGTGGCCCGACGCGACTGGAACGCATGTGGACAGGTGGCAGAGCGCCTGGCGGTAGCGGTGGTGGCGGTGGCACTTTGCTTTGCGGCTTTCGGAGCGGTGTTCCGGGGCACGGGCATGAACTTCGCCTTCGTCGTGTTCCCAATCGTAATCTACACCGCCGTCCGCTTCGGTATCGGGGAAACCGCATCCCTCCTTGGCCTCGTGCTGCTTTCGGTGTTCGGCTCGCTGGCCC
>CAZYDZ010000070.1:849-10280 GCA_964646535.1 uncultured Opitutaceae bacterium | reverse complement strand
CTTAAAAGTCGAATATGCCTGTCGCGTGTTGGCACGCCTGGCAAAAAATCAGGGTAGCCAGGTCTGGTCCCATACTGAAGACCTGGCGGCGGACGAGAGTATTCCTCCGAATTACCTGGTACAGATATTGAGCGAGTTGCGCAATGGGGGACTGATTGCCAGCAGGCGCGGCAAGGCGGGCGGATACAACCTGTTGCACTCGCCAGGGCAGATCAGCCTGTTACAGATCGTACGGGTAGTAGATCGGGAGATGCTGGACGCCCGTGTACAGGGGGCGGGGGGCTCGGGACGCCAAGTGTCGGCCGTATGGGAAGAGATATCCCGTCATTTTCAGGAAAAACTGGAGACTTTTACCCTGGAAGACTTTCTGCGCGGAGACCAAAGCGAGATGTATTATATCTGAAGTCCCGGTAGGAGCGGCTTTATGCCGCGACCGTGCCACGCGATGTCCGGGGTGCGGCCCTGCGCACCATTTCCCATAGGTCCATAGGCGCTTACGGGTGGGGCACTCGAAACCCGAATACTTCGTTGCTGAGGAGAAACGAACCGACGCGAGTGACGCCGCCACGCATGCGAATGTGAAAAGTATCGGGTTGGATGGTGATTTGGATGGTTCCTCCAGGCATGATAACGGTGACATCCGTATCCACGAATCCAAGTTTATGGCATACTGCCGCAGCCGCACTGCTACTGCTGCCACTGGCCAGCGTATAACCTGCGCCGCGTTCCCATATTTCGATGCGGATATGATTACGGTCCAGCACTTGTGCCAATTGGACATTGGTGCGGTTGGGGAACAATGAATGGGTTTCCAGTTGCGGGCCCAGCTCGCGGGCCAGTTTTTCAGAGATTTCAGGTAACACCAGCACGCAATGGGGATTGCCGATGGTTGCTGCTGAAAAAGACCATTCTTTGCCATTGAGCGTAATGGTCTCTTGCAGTACTTCACGCGGAGATCCCTCCACCGGGATCACGTCACTGTGAAAGGAGACATGACCCATATCCACGGTCACTTCTTCGCCGTAGCCGTGTACCGTACTGCTGACAATTCCCCCTGCGGTCTCAATCTGAAAAGGGGTTTCTGCCGCCACCAGTTTCTGGTCGAACAGGTAACGGGAAAAGATACGCAGGCCATTACCACTTTTTTCTGCCTGGCTGCCATCAGGATTCCAGATTTTTAAGCCGAAGGGGGCTTTTTCAGAAAAGAGAGGTCCTTCGAGAATACCGTCAGAGCCAAGCCCGAAATTGCGGTGACAAATACGCTGTACTTCTCCCGCAGTCCATGGATCAGGTGTTGCTGGCGCGTAGACCAGATAGTCGTTACCCAACGCGTGATATTACTCGAATAATAAGTGGTCTGACATGCAAACAGGGACAAAAAAAGCCCCGTTCCAATGAAACGGGGCTTGAATCAAAACTTAGATGTGGGTGGACAGACGCGACTTTAGCTCTTCCTTGCCTGTGTTTCCGACGATCTGTTCCACCACCTGACCGTTCTTGAATATCAGGAGAGTAGGAATGGCGCGGATATTGAATTGTGTGGCGATGTCACCGTGATCGTCGATATTGACCTTGGCAATTGTGACTTTGTCATTCAGTTCGACGGCCAGTTCTTCCAGAACAGGTGCAATGGCCTTGCAGGGGCCGCACCAAGGCGCCCAGAAATCAACCAGAACAGGTGTCGCACCTGATTTGACCGTGGACTCAAAATCGCTTGTAGAGAGATTCAGGATGTTTGCTGACATAAAAGATAAAGGAAATGCAAGATTGTCAGGAACGCAAATCAACCGCCCTGAGTTTCCAAAAAGAGCATAACCGTGGCTGCAATGGCGACGCTGGCTGCAATAACATCAATGATGATCCACGCAGGGCTGGACAATGGTCCGCTTGGGGTATCCTCGTCCAGGTCGTCCAAATCGTCTTCCAGTTGAGGCCGCGTACTGGGTGTTGCCGCAGTAGGCAGCGAAACGGATGCTACTCCGGGGCGCGCAGTGCCGCCGCCTGCTTTGGGGAGGATCCCCGGGCGGGCAAGAGGTTTGATGCCCGGGCGTAATGCCGACGGACGTAAACCTGACTTCACGAGTGGTTTGGCTGCAGAGGATTCACTGTTGGTTTCAGCAGTGCCACTTTCCGCAGTCACGGATGCCGTGTCGGAAACCGCTGCTGAGGTCTCACCCGTCTGCTCTTCAGACTCCTCCGCAGGGGGAGGGGTTGTCGGCTCCTTGGATGCGAGGGAAAGTTTTTTGGAGGATTCTTCGGAAGGAGAGATTTCGTCGTTTTCGCTCATAACAATCAATGATCAAGTAAGACTTATGGTTAAAGGACTATTTGGAAGAATACTTGTGTAACAAGTCAACAACTTCCTGTGGTTCGGCTTCGCGCAGGCGTTTGCCGCGCTGTTGCAAATCTTCCACAGTGCGCACAACCGTTTCCGTCATCCGGTCATGGGTCTCCTCTGATCCTCCGACAAGAGTGAATTCCTCGCCTCGGGTGATCCGCTTGTGTCCGTCCTTGTGATCCGTTCCTAGACCAATCAGATGGACCGAGGAGGACTGATGGGATTTTCTATCTGGCATATAATCAACAACAGTATGGTGAATAGGTGGATTGGCAAGTCTACACTATTGATTGACGGGTGTGCGGGTTATTCCTCGGAATGCTCTTGTGTTGTATGGGAGTCCGTTTCCACGGCGGAGCACAGGATGTCGCCAAATTCTTCATTTTGCGAAATCTGCAGTTTATCCAGACGGGAAAGTTCCAATATCGCCAGAAAAGAAGCGACGATAACGACAATGTTCGGACGAATATCGGCAAACAATTCGGAAAAGAAGAAATGTTTCCTTTGAGGAAGCCATTGTAAAATGAGGCTCATGCGATCCGATACGGTGACTTGCTCATCCTGGATTTCCCCGACAGTAATGGAATCGGACAATCGCTTCAGTACCTGATTGAACATATCCCACAGTTCGACCCGATCGATATTGCGTAATGCGCGTGGTTCCGTCAGGGCATCGCGGCTGCGGATAATGCGTGGGTAGTAGGCTTGCTGCTCCATATAGGAGGCCTCCAGTTGGCTTGCTGCTTCCTTGAACTGGCGATATTCCAACAGTTGTGACACCAGCTCCCAGCGGGGGTCCTGGCCTTCGTCTGCGGTATCATCCTCTGGCAAATCGGGGCGGGGCAGCAGCATCCTGCTCTTGATTTCCATCAGCGTGGCGGCCATGACCAGAAAATCGCCGACGATTTCCAGTTCCAGTTTTTCCATGGCCCGAATAATTCCCAGGTATTGGCTGGTGATTCGCTCAATGGGAATATCGTAAATATCGATTTCGTTTTTGCGAATCAGGAACAACAACAAATCCAATGGCCCCTCAAAGACCTGTAAGCGGATCGATGGCGCTCCTCCTCCGATCAAGTCTTCATCCCATGTGGCTGGTTCGGGAGAGGCAATGGACAGGGCGGTATTGGGTGCGGGTGTGGACATGACAGACCAGGCGTATCAGAAGTGGAGGTAGTCGAATACTGCGCGAAACTGCCAGCCGTTTTCCTTTTTATCGTGTTGCATGCGCTGAACTTCGTAATGAACTGTCCACGAATTGCCGATTTTCTGTGAAACCGCGTAGGTCTGTTCAGTAAGGGAATTCTGGTTGCTGTCGAAACGGAAACGAGCGCCCATTCCCCATGTTTCATTGATTCGATACCAGCCATCAACCATGTGTTGATCGATTTTACCACGCAAATAACGGGATGAGTAGCGCAGTCTCCATATTTCTCCGTCATATATGGAAACAGCGGGCATAATGTCTTCGAATGTGCCGTCCGACGGATTGATGCGCAACCAGAGATCCAGTTTCAGCCAGTCGTTTGGCGTGAGAACCAGTTCTTGAAACAAATCGGAGTCGTCGCGCTGGTTACTGTTTTTTCCAGGGTACAAATCGTAGTAGATATTCCACTCCACGAGGTCGCGGGAGCCATAGCGGGTGTCGCGTGTCTGCAGCACATTGCGGAGGCCGAAACGAATGGTTTCCGTATGGCTGAAATAGTCTGTTGTTCGGGTGTCAGCCAGGCTGAGGACGGGGGGATAGATGATGAATGGGTCCTGATCAATCACGGGTATCCGATTGCGCCCGTCGCCAGCTCCGGGCAACCAGCGATACTGGATGAACGGAGTAAGTCTGTGGCGCAATCCATCGATCTTCCAACGCGGAATCTGGATATCCCATATTCGATGCAAATCGACTTCCAGGTCGGCTCCGAGTTCGCCCATTGTGCGGGTGTAGTCGCCCGTGCCTGAAATGGTTTTGTTATAGTGGGTGACGCGGCCTCCTGCCACAGGGACCAGACGTATCCACGAACCCGTACCAAAGGGCCGTTCCAGACCCGCGTACAGGTCAACACGGTCGGAGCGCAGCGATGGCGTTTGAGGAGATCGGTCATTGAGTCGGGATATACTCAGATTGCTGCGGTAATAGATGCCCGTATCGAGTAGCTGACGGGGCATTTGGTCTACTCTCAGTTCCGGAAGACGCTCCTGCGTGCGGTAAAAGGAGTTGATCTGTGGGCGAGCCAGCAGGGTTACGTAATAATCGGTACCCCGGTACATGGCCTGCACAAACGTGTCAGGCTCCTGGTTCTCATCAAAGTGGCGTTGATAGAAATCGCGGTAGATATCCGAGTCGGACCAGTAATGGAGGGATCCCAGTATGGAAATCCGTTCTCCGTGTGTGATATGACCTTCGTAATCAACATAGCCGCGATTGTAGGGAATCGGGTCTCCCCAGCGATCCAGTCCACGTTTGCCCATGTCATACAGCCAACCTGAGCGCAATCTGTGCTGGGAACTCCACTGTTCTCCTTTGGAGAGATAGTCCCATGCGGGCCCCAGCATGACCCCGCGGTTTGTATACACGCCAATACCCGCTCCGATCCAGCCGAGATCCCCCGTGTTGATCAGCGTGGTATTTTCCAGGTAGATCCCCTTCTTGGAGGTGTAGCCGCCATTCAGTTCCACCTTGATGGGACTGCTGGCTCCTGCAACGGATGCGTAGGGCAGGTAGAGCACGGGAACAGGGCCGATGCGTGCCGTGGCGCCGCGCAGGGTAATCTCTCCATCCTCGCTCAGCAGAGTCTCGCGTGCGGTGATGGACGGGGACCAGTATTCGGGCTCACCGTAATAAATGGTGGAGTTTTTAGCAATCAGACCTTCGGGGGAGACTTCCAGTGAGTTTCCTTGTATGTAAAAAGGGGGCCTGCCCAGCAGGAATGAATCGCTGGTAGCCTTGCGGGATTCAAAATAGTAACCGAGGCTCTCGGTTAAGAGGCGGAAGTCCGGGTGGGCCAGCAGAACATCGTCTTTTGCAGAGACAAATTTTTGGTCGGCCTGGTAACGAATCTCCCCAGCGGTGAGCAGTGTGTCCTCGACCTCCAGTTCAGCATTGCCACGGGCAATGAGTTCGCGGCTGGTTTCATGGAATTCAACATTGTCGGCGGTGATATCAATATCTTCCGGTAGGCTTGTTTGGGGATTGTCCGCAGTGAATCCCGATGCTGTCAGCATGAATGTTGCGGCGAAAAAAATAAAAATCTGCTTGAAACGTTGCACGATAGATGGATGAGACATGGTTCTCGCCGTTTCAGCAAGTGGATTTTATCAAGGGGGCGGGATGAATCTATTTTGACCACACAGCACAAAAAGACTGATTTGGGACTGAAGTAGAGGCTTGGCAAAGGGAGGGGATTGCCGTAAATAAGCGTACAGTGATTCTCTCTGAAAAAGAATTGGACAGCCTGATTCAGGCTCGCTGTGGTAAGCCTCACGATTTGTTGGGCATGCATCCATGCACTTGGAAGCGCAAGAAGGGAGTTGTGGTCAGGGCGTTTTTGCATGATGCCGACACTTGCGAGGTGGTGTTTCTGAAGGAAAAGTCGGAAGATCGCCATCCATTGAAAAAAATACACCCGTCCGGTTTGTTTGAAGGCTGGTTCCCTGCATCTATTGCCACATCGCAATATCGTCTGCGGGTAGTGCGCAATAATCGGGAAACGCGTCAATTCTACGATCCGTATTCGTACGAATGCACCTTATCGGAACAGGATCTGTATCTGTTCAATGAAGGAAATGAAATGCGATTGCACGAAAAACTGGGATCGCACCTAAGAGAGGTGGATGGTGTGCCAGGAGTGGCTTTTGCAGTTTGGGCTCCCAATGCCCGCAGGGTCAGTGTGGTTGGTGATTTCAACCGATGGGATGGACGTTATCACCCAATGCGCGTGTTGAATCAGTCAGGCGTGTGGGAGATTTTTATCCCGGGATTGGGCGTGGGTGAAAAATATAAGTTTGAGATTTGTGGCGCGGATGGTCATGTGCGATTGAAAACGGATCCCTGTGGCAGTTATTTCGAGGGATACCCGCATCATGCCGCAATTGTCTGGCAAAGCCAGTATCAGTGGAAGGATCATGAGTGGATAAAACGCCGCAGTAATGCAGATTGGGGGAACCGTCCAATTTCCGTATACGAGGTACACCTCGGTTCCTGGCGTCATGTGGTGGAGGATGGTGAACGGGCATTGACTTACAGGGAACTGGCATTGGCATTGGTGGACTATGTCCATGAGATGGGGTTTACCCATGTGGAGTTGTTGCCAATCGCAGAATATCCGTTTGACGGGTCGTGGGGGTATCAGGTTACTGGCCTTTTTGCACCCACTCATCGTTTCGGCAATCCGGATGACTTTAAATTTCTGGTGGATGCGTTTCATCAGCGTGAAATCGGTGTCATTCTGGATTGGGTACCTGCCCATTTCCCGAAAGACAGTTTTGCCCTGGCAGAATTCGACGGTACCCGTTTGTATGAGCACAACGATCCCAAGCAGGGATATCATCACGATTGGGGGACTTTGATTTTCAATTACGGACGCCATGAAGTACGCAATTTTCTGGTGGCAAATGCGCTGTCGTGGCTGGAACGTTACCATATTGACGGACTTCGGGTGGATGCCGTGGCTTCCATGCTGTATCTGGATTATTCAAGAAAAGAGGGGGAGTGGGTTCCGAACCGTTTTGGCGGTAGAGAGAATCTGGAGGCGATCGGCTTTTTACGACAGACCAACGAAGCCGTGCACCGCGATTATCCTGGCGTATTTACGGTGGCAGAGGAATCGACATCATTTGCGGGTGTGACCAAGCCTGTGTCGGAGGGCGGATTGGGATTTGATTTCAAGTGGAACATGGGGTGGATGCATGATACGTTGCTCTATTTTTCACAAGACCCTGTGTATCGTCGTTACCACCACAACAACCTGACTTTTGCCGCGCTCTACTTATATTCGGAAAAGTTTGTATCCGTTCTGTCGCACGATGAAGTGGTGCATGGCAAGGGCAGTATGATCAATAAGATGCCTGGCGGCGGCATGACGGACAAGGCGGATCAACTGCGTTCCCTGTATGCGTTCATGTGGGGATTCCCTGGAAAGAAACTGCTGTTCATGGGGAGCGAGTTCGGGCAATCGCGCGAATGGCGTTATGATGGTAGTCTGGACTGGCATTTGTTGCAGTACATGGATCACTCTGGAATCCAAAAACTAATTCAGGACCTCAATCAGTTATATCGCAAGTATACGGATTTGGCTTGGGGGGATGCGCATGCAGACGGTTTTCGCTGGATTAATTGCCAGGATGCAGACAGCAACGTATTGGCATTCGTCCGCATGGATCAGCAACAGAAAGATTCATTGCTGGTAATCGGACATTTTTCGGGGATTCAGCGGCTCGGTTACAGGATCGGGGTGCCTGCAAAGGGAACATGGAAGATCGCACTCTGTTCAGCAGCCGCTGCTTACGGGGGAACGGCAACGGGAGAGGTAACACAATACCTGTCAGACCCCATTGCGTGGGATGGTTACTCCCAGTCCATCGTCTGCGACTTACCGGCGCATGCGGTTCTTTTTCTGAAGCAGAATTGAACCGAGACAGAGACTTTCAGAGTGGAATTTCCTGATCCTGTCCAACCATTGTCTCCGATGGCTTCCACTTCCACGTCACGCGGAAATAAGGGGTGAGCGCACTCCATTCCGGGTGGTCTTCCACATAAAGGGCCAGTGCATCCTGTTCCATCTTGACAACAGTGGATGCCCGCAAGTCCGTCATCACCGAACATCCCTGATAGCCGCGGCCAGGTGTGATTACCAACTCAATCATACGGCTCAGGAAACGTCGCATGCGAAATAAATCAAGATAATGGTGCTTTTCGCCGGCACGCCTTAACTCGCAGTAGCTTTCCGCCAACTTGCGGGGTGACACTCCCTCCATCAACGCAAAACGAAAGTCCAACAGCGCGTTCACCCATTCGGGCTGTTCAGGGGTGCTCGCCTCCAATAGCTGATCCAACTGGGAAACCAGCGTTTGCCAGCCCAAATTGCGCGGTTGATGATCGGCTCCATGATACATACTTGATACTGAATCCCATTTTCTTGATAAAATCAAGAATAAGCCATTAGGAAAAATAGGTTTTTCCAGTTCTCTGGCTTATTTTAGGTAGCTTTTCAGCATCCAGAGTGTTTTTTCATGGGAAGCGACCCGTTGGATCATGAGATCCTCGGTTTCCGAGTCACCGTTGTCACCGGCGAGATCGCGTACGGCGGCGGCGTCTTGAACGAGTTTTTCGTGCATAACGACGAGTGCGGCGACATATTCTTTTTGCTCCAGGCCTGCCTTCAGTTCTTCCATTGCAGACTCTTTGTGCAACCGCTGCAGTCCTCCCATCGCGTAGATGCCGAGAGTACGGATTTGTTCGGCTATTTTGTCAATTGCCTCAAACAGTTCCTTGTATTGGTCTTCAAACGCTTCGTGCAAGGAGTAGAAGCGGTCACCTTCAACATTCCAATGAGCGTGGTGTGTAGCAGCCATGAGTGCGTAGGAATCCGCGAGTACCTGTTGCAGTCCTGCAGCTACTTTTTTCTTGGAGGAGTCGGTTACAGCAGAAGTCTTCATAAATAATCAAAATATTGGAATTGAGGGAATAGGCAAGTACAGGATTATTTTGTGGGAACAGTCTTGCGCCGCGACCAGTCCTACGGGGAAAATTGTCCCCCAGCACCAGACGGTTTACTGGATGGGCGCCATGAGGCGTGCGGTGCGTACAGCGAGTCGGAACAGGGGAGACTTGGCCCTTAATTCCTTGGCAGATGCGATGTCGGAGTTGGCAAAATCCCGTTCAAACATACGTTCCACCTGTTCGGCAAAGAGGGGATCGTCCACTTGCAGGGTGATTTCAAAATTGAGGCGGAATGAGCGGTTATCGAAGTTGGCTGTTCCAATGGCTCCTGTCTGATAATCAAACAACATGGCTTTATAATGAAGGAATCCCTGTTGCAGCCTGAAAATCCGTACGCCCGCCTTTTCCATATCCTCGAAATAGGACCATGCGGAAAGC
>CAZYDZ010000070.1:0-839 GCA_964646535.1 uncultured Opitutaceae bacterium | reverse complement strand
CGTACATCTACTCCGCGCAGGGAAGCCATTTGCAATGCACTGACAATTTGCTCGTCGGGCACGAAATAGGGGCTGGCGATCCAGATACGTTGTTGCGCGGAGTGGATGGAGTGCAGAATGTAAAAGGTGCAGGTCTCCAGGTTGTCTGCAGGACCGCTGGGGATACATAACACGCGTTGTGACGCGCCCGAGGGAGCGGCCTGGGAAATCCAGTTGAGATCAGGAATAGTCTGACTGGACCAGTACCAGTCTTCCAGAAATGGAATCTGTATCATTTGTACTGCGGGGCCAACGACCTTAACCATGGTGTCAAGCCACGGGGTGAGTTTGGGGTGATGTCCCATGTATTCGTCACCGACGTTGGCTCCCCCGATCCATGCTTCCACTCCATCCATTACCACAATCTTACGGTGGTTGCGGAAGTTGATCTGTAGGCGGTGGGTCCAACTGCGCGTACTTTGAAAGGGAACCATCATCACGCCTGCTCTTTTTAATTCCTCTATGTATGCGCGGGGCAGTGCCAGAGAACCCACGTAATCGTACAGGAAACAGACCTTCACGCCGCGTTCAGTTGCCTGAATCAGACGTTCCTTAACTTTTTGTCCGATGGTGTCATCGCGTACGATGTAGAATTGCAGCAGCAGATAGTTACGGGAGCGGTCGATGCCGTCCAGAATGGATGAGAAAATCCGTTCACCATTGAGCAGCAGCGTGACATCATTGCCGACGGTGGCAGGCAGGCGGGTCAGTTTTTCCAATAAACCCGATTGATCTCCCTGCACGGGATTGTCAGGGCAATAGGCCTGGTGTATGAACTCAAGAGTGTGGGGATGTACTTC
>CAZYDZ010000069.1:5890-10316 GCA_964646535.1 uncultured Opitutaceae bacterium | reverse complement strand
ATGTTGAATCTGATAGACAGTCATACTCATGCCGAGTTTTTTTTCAAGCAAGGTTCTGAAAATGCCATGCGCCAGCGCGCATTAGACGTTGGTGTTGTACATGCGCTGAACGTGGGTACGGGCTTGCAGGATTGGCAGTTGTATGCGGATGCGGCGCAGCAGCAGCCTGCGTTTTACTCTTATTCGGTGGGAATTCACCCGTGTCATGTTGAGGTAGGTTGGGAGGCAGAGCGGTCAGCAATGGTTGGGTTCCTGCAGCAGCCAGTGGCACCAGTGGCGTGGGGGAGATGGGCCTGGACTACTTTCATCTGCCGAAGGACCCGCAAGAGGCGCAAATTGCGGTGGAAATACAGCACCAGGCGTTTATCAGCCAATTGGAATTGGTCAGGCAGTATCCGTTGCCAGTGATTATTCACAGCCGTCATGCGTTTGATGATACTGTGGCGCTCATTGACAAGTCGGGAATAGCGTGGCAACGGGTCGTATTCCATTGTTTTACCTATGGGGTGAGGGAGATGTCCGCCCTGCTGGATCGCGGAGGTAGAGCTTCTTTCACAGGAATTCTGACTTATTCGAAAACGGAGGAGATCCACGATGCATTGCGCTTACAGGGATTGGACAGGCTAATGCTGGAAACCGATGCGCCCTGGCTGAGTCCGTTACCCGTGCGAAAGGAGAAAAACGAACCCTCCTATCTGGTTCATGTCGCGGAAAAGGCCGCACTCATTCTGGGGGTGTCGATTGACGAAATTGCAGAGAAGACCACTCACAACGCGCGCAGGTTCTTTCAACTGCCGTGATGGATCAATATCTGTCTTACGCGTCATGTAAAACCGCTTGACCTGAACTTGTTTACCGCTGTACTTTTATGCAGATGCGCAGGTGTTCCATGCGCATTTCCAGGTGCATTCATTGGTGGCAATCATCCAAACTCAAAAGCATGACTACTGAAAACAGCTCACAGCAGACGGAAGAGAAGAGTACTATTCTTGTCGTTCAAAACAAGATGGGGATACACGCCCGTCCAGCTGCTATGATCGTGCGGATTGCCAATAAGTACAACTCGGAGTTGTTCATGGAAAAGGATGATGAAATGGTGAATGGGAAAAGCATCATGGGCATTATGATGCTGGCTGCTGGTCAGGGCTCAAAAATCCGTGCTATTGCAAGTGGCCTTGAGGCGGATGTCCTGCTCAGTGAATTGGAAGCTCTGTTTCAGCGCAAATTCGAAGAAAGCTGAACGTGTTTTGTCTTGGGTTGATCGCAGGACTAAGAAATCACAGATTCGCAGGTTTTTGTAGATAAGGGATCACGCGAAAGTCCATTCGTATCCACGGCCGACACGGAGAATCGATACCGGGTTTAACTTAACGTGGGGAGTAGCAGAGGGATCAATTTTGTTTGTCTCTGGCTGCGAGCCAAACATTCAGCGTGGAGCGGAGAAAAGATTCCAGTTCGTGCAATGACACCATATTGGGGCCGTCAGACCACGCTTCATCAGGATTCGGGTGTGTTTCGATAAACAGTCCGTTGGCGCCTGAAGCGAGCGCCGCCTTGGCCAGAGGGAGCGCGAATTCGCGTTGTCCACCGCTTTTGCCTCCAGCGGCGCCAGGGAGTTGAACACTGTGTGTGGCGTCGAAAATAAGGGATTCAGACCATTTGCGCATGATGGGGAAACTGCGCATATCCACCACCAGATTCTGATAACCAAACGAGAAACCACGCTCGGTGAGCCAGGTTTCCCTGCATTGAAACGATGCGAGTTTGTTCAGGATAAACTCGATTTCGTAGGGGGAGAGGAATTGACCCTTTTTGACATTCACCACACGGCCTGTTGTTGCTGCCGCCTGCAGCAGGTCTGTCTGGCGGCAAAGAAACGCGGGGATTTGCAGGATGTCACAGACAGCGGCTACCTGTGCAGCCTGTTCAGGCAGGTGGATGTCCGTAAGAACAGGAAGAGAGAACTGCTGTTTAACCTCTTCGAATATTTTCAGGCAGGTCTCAATGCCGAGGCCGCGTCGACTGTTTGCCGAGGTACGGTTGGCTTTGTCAAAGGAGGCTTTGAATATGAATTGGATTTGCGGATACGCAGATTGCAGATCGTTCAGTTTACTGGCAACCTGCAGGGCCAGCTCACGGCTTTCCAGCGTACACGGACCTGCGATGATGAGCAGTTTGTCAGATTTCCAGAGAGGTGTGGGCATGACACTTATTGGACGGCATGAGATGCCTTGGTAGCCAGTGCGGCTCCGATGAACTTCGCGAACAACGGATGAGCCTTGTTGGGCTTGGATTTGAATTCAGGATGGAACTGCACCGCAAGGTACCAGGGATGCGCAGGAATCTCTACAATTTCCGCGAGGTTCAAATCAGGGTTGTAACCTGTGATCCGCATCCCCGCATCCTCCATTGGCTCCCGATATTGGTTGTTGAATTCAAAGCGATGGCGGTGGCGTTCGTGAATCAGGTCGGTGCCGTAGGCTTTGTGCGCATGGCTTCCAGGCACCAATTGGCATGGATAGGAGCCGAGGCGCATGGAGCCGCCCTTATCGACCACTTTCTTCTGCGACTCCATCAGATCAATAACAGGATGCGGAGTGTCGGGGGCGAATTCACGACTGTTGGCTTCAGGCAGTTGCAGGACATTGCGGCAGAATTCAATGACCGCAATCTGCATCCCCATACAAAGGCCGAGAAATGGAATACCGTGTTCACGCGCAAAACGGGCGGCGGCGATTTTCCCCTCAGTGCCGCGGTCGCCGAAACCACCTGGAATGACGATACCATCCAACTGGCGCAGTTGTTCCAGTCCACCGGGCTCGGCCAGGTCCTCGGCATCAATACGACGGATCTTGACTGCGGCATCCTGGGCAATACCCCCGTGTGTCAACGATTCGTAGACAGACTTGTAGGCGTCCTGCAGTTCAATGTATTTGCCCACCACGCCGATATTGACAGAGGATGCGGGATATTTGAGACGGCGCACCACTTCCTGCCATACGCCGCTGTCGTGGGGAGGAGCGTTCAACTTGAGATAATCGACGACCAGATCGTCCAGTTTTTCGCGCCGCAGCATCAAAGGCAGCTCGTAGATGGAAAACTCGACATCCTGCTCCTCAATGACCGCCTTGACGGGAACATTGCAGAACAGGCTCAACTTCTGGCGCAGCTCGTCGGAAAGCGGTTTTTCACAGCGGCAGATCAGAATCTGCGGCTGAATCCCGATTTCGCGCAACTTGGCCACGCTTTGCTGTGACGGTTTGGTTTTCAGTTCACCAGCGGCCTCCAGATAGGGGACCAGCGTGACGTGGATGAAGAGTACCTTTTCCTGCCCGACTTCGAGCGCAAACTGGCGCATGGCTTCGAGGAAGGGTAGCCCTTCGATGTCGCCAATCGTACCGCCGATTTCGGTGATCAACACATCGACATCCTTGCCCGCCTGGCGGATGCGCTCCTTGATTTCATTGGTGACATGCGGAATCACCTGAACCGTCTTGCCCAGATACTCGCCGCGCCGCTCTTTTTGAATGACCGACTCATACACCTGGCCAGAGGTCAGGTTGTTGAAGCGTGAGAGCGATCCAGAGGTGAAGCGTTCGTAGTGGCCCAAGTCCAGGTCGGTTTCGGCTCCGTCGTCCAGCACATAGACCTCCCCGTGTTGAAACGGACTCATGGTGCCAGGATCCACATTGAGGTAGGGATCAAACTTCTGTAGGCGCACCGTCAGCCCGCGCTCTTCCAATAGAGCGCCCAATGCGGCTGCTGTCAGACCTTTTCCCAGGGAAGAAACCACCCCGCCTGTTACAAAAATAAATTTCATGCCAAATCGGAAATTGCAGTAAATGATGGTTGTGAATGGAGAAGACAAGCGCAACTCTAATCAAATCCTTGGTAATCTTTGTGTACTGGTGAGATAAAAGCCGCTCCTACAATAGTATATTGCCCTGCAGCACTTTTACGGGGTATCCAAGGTTGATTCCCGCAAAGCGATCCTCGATTTGTTTGAATCGGGAAACGTATCTCCTCTCAATGGGCCTCCTGTTATCGATATACTTCAGGAATACACTGGCGCTGGCTTGATGAATCGTCTGATCGCCCAGGATTACAATAAAAACGGCGATTCAGTCCTCGCCAACGATAAGCGGATGGTGAAGCTTTCAGGTGTACGCATGCTTAAGTAGATGGCATAAAGAGTACAGATACCACCTGAAAAAACCGCTTGCCAATTGGTGGAATCTGGTCTCTGATGTACGGCTTATTCTTATTTTTTAAGCCATGCCAAGAGACACCATTATTCTCGAATGTTCCGAAGCCCGCAAGGAAGGAAAGCCTGTTTCCCGTTATATGACGACCAGAAACAAGAAGACCCAGCCTGAGAAGATTGCAAAAAAGAAATACAATCCGCATTTGAAGCGGCACACGGTTC
>CAZYDZ010000069.1:0-5880 GCA_964646535.1 uncultured Opitutaceae bacterium | reverse complement strand
GTCGAAGTGAGCGGAAGGGAGGAGTAACATACAGGGCAGGATCAGGGGGGGATTGTATTCGTTTTTCATGGATTTTTACAGACCTGTCTGTAAAGATACATGGCGATGGTGAAATTTCTCAAAAATGTCCTGCTTAATGTCGTATCATTGCTGTTGGCGATGGTGGTTTTCCTTACCCTGTTATTGCTGTTTGTATTGTTTACACTAGGGGAGGAGAAAGAGAGTTTGGCGGAAGGCACGGTTCTGGTGCTGGACCTCAATATGACGTTGAATGACAGCCCGTCACAGGCAGACTTATCCGCCTGGTTGCAGGAAATTCTGGAAGATGGCATCAGAAAAGTCTCTGTACGGGAGATCGTGCAGCTTCTGGATGATGCGGGTGCAGATGAGAAAATCTCCTGTTTGGTGGTCAAGGGAAGCCTGAATTCCGAGAATTACGGTAGCGGATTGCCTGCTGTAATGGAAGTCGGGCGTGCGATTACGCGTTTTCGGGAGACGGGCAAGAGAGTATACGCCTGGCTGGAGGTGCCTGAAGTACGCGACTACCTGTTGGCAGCCTGTGCGGATGAAATTCATATGAGCCCCAGCGGCATGCTGGCATGGAATGGATTGGGGTTACAGGGTTTCTTTATTTCTGAGTTTTTGCAGCGCAACGGAGTCAGGGTGCATGTATATCAGGCTGGCAAGTATAAGGGGGCTGCGGATACGTTTGAACGCCAGGATTTCAGCCCTGAATTGCGTGAGCAGTGGCAGCGTATTCTACAGGATCAGTGGCAGTTGATTACAAAGTCGGTGGCCAAAGCCCGCGGAATTTCCGAGGAAAGCCTGAATCAGATCAGTCAGCAGACGGGAATTCTTGATCCCCAACAAGCGCAATCAGCAGGAATGGTGGATTACGTATCCTACTTCGATGAATTTCTTGATGTCCTGAAGGACCCGCAGAGTGGTGAAATTCGCCAGATATCCATGGAAAGGTACGCGTCGATCAGGGAAGAGTCTTCGAGAAAATTCGTGAGCCGACAAGGAGCCATTGCCATTGTATACATTGAGGGGGATATTGTGGCGGGTGAGTCCGTATACCCCATGTGTGGAGGAGACACGTATTCACGGGAGATTCGGATGTTGCGTGAAGATCCTTCGGTAAAGGCTGTTGTGATTCGAGTGAACAGTCCTGGAGGGGTTGCATATGCAGGAGAGCAGATTGCCCGCGAAATTGCATTGACCAGCCAGGTAAAGCCTGTTGTTGCATCCATGGGGACCTATGCGGCTTCCGCCGGCTATATGGTGGTTGCTCCTGCACAGGTGATTTTTACGGATGCGGCTACTTTGACAGGCTCAATCGGGGCATTTATGCTGTTTCCTGACTTTGAACAGGTGGCGACGGAATACGGAGTCCGTTCAGAGCAGATCACGACAGGGCCTTACGCAGGAATGTTTTCGTTAATGAAATCTCCAACTGTGCAGGAACGTGCGGTATTTGAGCGTTTGCTACACAGTTTGTACGGGGAATTTCTGGAGATTGTGATGAAGGGACGCAATCTGTCCAGGGAAGAGGTCAACGCAGTTGCGGATGGCCAGATATGGACGGGGGCTGATGCGGTCAGGAATCGTCTGGCTGATCGATTGGGAGGGCTTGACGATGCGATTCAATATGCGCGCCAGGCTTGTGGTGACGGTAAAAACCGACTGCAGGTGGTGGAATTTCCCAGCAGGCTGTCAGGAGAGGAGCTGCTGGCCCAATTATTCAGTGACTCCTCGTGGCCTAAGCCGCTTTCTTATGAGGAGACGCGACACCTGAAGAAATGGCTACCCGATTTTGCGAAGAGCCAATTGTCAGCCGTCCGCTTGCTTCGCACTCACCAGAAGCACACGGTTTATTCGCGATTACCGTTCTGGTTGGAGGACTGATCCTCCTCTGAGGAAATGGTCTGCAGACGCAGCCAACCCCAGGGAATGGTTTTGTTGTCGCGCAATTGGAAACTCTCCACCTTACTGCCTTCGACAGGGGATGGTGATGGGACGATACGGATGCCGAGTTCGGATCGGTCGTCTGCTAATTGCTGTGGTGAGGCGGCGGGGAAATAGGCCCGTTTTACCCAATCGTAGTGACTCAACCTGATGTTGTCCTGTAACAGGCTCAGTTTGGCCAGAGTCTGCCAGAATTGCAGTTCGGGAACGTAGGGGGATTGCCTTTCGCTGTCCAGGCGGTGTGTGTGGTTTTTGCCGTAGCTTTTCAGGAACGAGATACGGTCGTCCACTTTCACCTGAACAGGCTGGTTATCTTCCGTTTCCACTTCTGTCAGTCCAAATATTTTTGCAGCAGTGGAATCCTTCTGAATCAACCAGACCTTGTGCGCGAGCAGTTTCCAGGACTCGATCTGTGTCGCGCTGATACTTGCCACCAGCCACGGGTAGTCGTTCCAGTTGAGAATTTCCATGGATACGAGGGCGGCAGACTGGCTGCCCCGAAAACTATCCAGACGCTCGTGCTGAAAAGCGCCAAGTGGATGCTTCTCATTTACGATCCATTGCATATCGGGGAGCAGGGATACCTTGCTGCCATTTTCGGCATTGTTGCGGATGCGTGTGTCAAACCACTCATTCAGACTGTCGAAGCGAGAGTATGAGCCCTGGTTGTTATAGAAGGTACCGACAAAAAATATGCGTTGAGGAATGGAGCTGGGGAGTTCTTCCGTCAGATAGTTGAGCATGTCGCGGAATGCGTCCTCGATTTCAAGTTTGTCGATCCGTTGACTGACGATTTCAGACGGTATAATGGCTTTGCGCTGTTCTTCTTCTTCTTTACGGACCAGTTCCTGGATTTTGGCAATCTGCGCTTGCCCCTGGGATATTTTCTGCCTTCCCTCCTGAACCATCTTTTGGCCGCGCGCATGGTCATCCTTCAAGTCTTCATTGGGGGTCAATGGCGAGGGGCGTTTGGACAGTAGGTGTTCTCCCGTGCGGATGAGCTGTTCCCCTTCCTGAATCGTCATGAGCGCGCGATAGTGGGCGGCCTGATGGCGATTGGCGTCTACCCTGACAGTCGCTGTCAGGAAGAGACAAGCAATGGTAAGTACAAATAGTAACGAGTGAACAATGTGCCGGTTGCAAACGGAGAGCCTCATAATTATTGATATCGGGTACGATGACTTACTTAGAATACCAAAAACAAAATTGGTATGGAGTACCAGTTTTAATTGACCGATAGGGGAAGTAATTTCTTTGCGATCATGCATAATACTATATTGGATGACAATGCAGAAAAATTGTCCTCGTCTTGCGCCGTGCGACATTCTATCTAGGACTATAGTATATGTTTACGGGTATTATTTTTCTCCGTGGAGAATGGTTGGGGGGTAAATGGCTGGATGAGCAGAAGTTTCGTGCTGCTGTCCGCATGGCAGGGAATATGCCTGAAGACTTGGTCATTGGCGAAAGTATCGCGGTCAATGGATGTTGTTTGACCCTGGTTTCCTGCGATCGTGAGGTTCTGGAGTTCGATTTGCTGTCTGAAACGTTGGAGAGAACCACTCTGGGTGGTATTAGGAAAGGCAGTACAGTCAATCTGGAAAGAAGCCTGGAGGTGTCTGACCGCTGGGGGGGGCACTTTGTCACGGGCCATGTGGATGGAACTGGAGAAGTGCGGTTCTTCGGTCAGGATGGACGTGATTACCGGTTGACGATTGCGTTTGCTCCTGCATATCGCCAGTGGTTGGTCGAGAAAGGATGTATTGCCATTGATGGCATTTCGTTGACCGTGGCCGCCGTGACCAACAACGACCTGACGGTGTGGCTCATCCCGCATACGTTACAGGAAACAAATCTGGCGCAGTTACAAGAGGGAAGTCGGGTGAATCTCGAGTTCGATCTATTGGCGAAATATGTGACAAACCGATTACCCGATTCTTTTTCCTGAGCATAAAAAAAGCCTCCTGTCCTGAGACAGAAGGCTTTGAAATAGAATTTTCAGACTCTGGTTGGAAGTTCAGGCCTCGGCTGTTTCGAGCGCCTCAATATTAACCTTGCGGTGAGCCTTGTCGAATTTGACGATACCATCCTTGAGGGCAAACAGGGTGTGGTCGCGTCCGATCCCCACATGCTGTCCGGGAAAAGTCTTGGTGCCGCGTTGGCGGATGATGATGGTGCCTGCTTGTATGAGCTGACCATCGTAGCGTTTGACGCCCAGGCGTTTGCTCTGGCTGTCGCGTCCGTTGCGGGAAGTTCCCTGTCCTTTTTTATGGGCCATGACGTTTTAAGCTTGGATGGATTCGATTTGAATAACGGAAAGTTCCTGGCGATGTCCGCGGCGGCGAACATATCCCTGACGGCGTTTCTTTTTGAACACGCGCACCTTGTCTCCACGTTTGTTTTCAAGGAGTTTGGCGGTCACTTTGGCGCCTGCCACGAGAGGGCTGCCCACGTGAGCGGAACTGCCTTCTCCTACCAGAAGAACATCTGAAATTTCAATTAAAGCACCTGGTTCGGTGGCGACATAGCGGTTCACAGTGAGCTTATCTCCCTGTTTTACCGTGAACTGGCGTCCTTGAGTCTTGATTACCGCTTTCATGAGAAAAGAGATTAAAAAAGAGCAAGTTAAGTCGAAGGGCAAGGAAAAAATCTCCGAACAACAGTAATTTCGGGAAAATACAGGTATGCGGCTTCTCGCTTGAGGCCGCAACGAAATCGTTTGTCTCAGGTGGGTTTCGTTGTCAAGGATGGTGGCATGAGTAACAGCAGTCGATCGGTGGTGATTACGGGGACCAGTAAGGGGATTGGACTGGCACTGGCCACCCGTTTTCTACAGAAGGGTTATCGGGTGTATGGCTGCAGTCGCAGTGCCAGTACATTGGCGGATGACCATTACCTCCATTTTGAGCTGGATGTGGCAGATGAGGGGAAAGTCAGGGAAATGGTGGCGGAAGTCTCGAAACGGGAGGAGAAAATTGACGGATTGCTCAACAATGCAGGTATGGCATCGATGAATCATTTGCTGCTCACCCCTGTAGCGACCGTTGAAAAGCTGTGGAGAACCAATTTTCTGGGCAGTTTTTTGTTTTTGCGGGAGGTAGCCAAGGTGATGACGCGCAAGGGTGGTGGGGCAATTGTGAATTTTACGACGGTGGCCGTACCGCTTGATCTGGAGGGAGAAATGGCGTATGCCAGCTCCAAGGCGGCACTGGAGAGCCTGACCCGAGTGGCGGCGCGCGAGCTTTTCAATCATGGTGTGACGGTGAATGCGGTAGGTCCTGGACCGACACCTACGGATCTGATCCGCGGGGTTCCCGATGAGAAAATGCAAGGATTGTTGAACCGACTTCCAACCCGCCGTTACTCAACAGTGGAGGAAGTGTGTCACGCCACAGAGTTTTTTCTCGACCCCCGATCCGCAGGGATTACGGGACAGATTCTTTATCTGGGAGGGGTTTCCTGATGGCAGGGAATGGGTCATTTCCCGATTGGCGGGAATATGCGCACAGAGCCTTTTTAATTTCTGCCTCCGAAGAATATTCCTATGCGGATTTATCCGATCGGGCTAGTCGCTGGCATGATCTGGCGCAGCCGTGGCGGAATGGGGCATTGATGGCCATTCCAGGCAACTACCAGATAGAGACTCTTTCGTTTCAGGTTTTTGCGGCTTCGCTCAATCGACTTGTCGTGGCACCAGTTGAATGGCCTGGTGAGATTCGGTCACATTGCCTGCAATCCCTGGATCCCGATTGGGTTTGGCAGGGATATCCAGGGTTTAGTGGATGGCAGCAGCGTGAGCGCGGCGAGGACTTCCCATTGTGGCAGCGACTTGGCGGACAAGGGGGGCTGGTGCTGCCAACCACTGGAACGACGGGCGAACGCAAATGGGTGTTGCATCGGATTCGGCCGTTT
>CAZYDZ010000068.1:9733-10359 GCA_964646535.1 uncultured Opitutaceae bacterium | reverse complement strand
GCGGGTTGAACCGGGCCATGCCCAGGAAGAAGTCGCTGAGTCGATCCGCCGCTGGAAGCGCTTAACCGTCTATACCCGCAGCCAGATGGAGGAGATTTTGGTTGGTAAGCTGATCGCTACCTCCGCCAGACAGATCTTCATGTTTCTGGTGATCCTTTCGATTGTCAGCTCCGCCATTGTGGCCTTCATCATCTACACCCTGACACTCGGGAAAATTCGTGAAATTGCTGTCTTGAAACTGATCGGCACTAAAAATCGCACCATTGTCGGTTTGATCATGCAACAGTCCATCGCTTTAGGTTTGATCGGCTTTGTGGTGGGTAAGATTTCGGCAACGTTATTGATGGCGCCAATCTTTCCCAAATATGTGCTGCTGCAACCACTCGACTCCGTTATGGGTTTTATCTCCGTGGTTATGATCTGCGTACTGTCGAGCATTATCGCTATTCGTGCCGCGCTCAGAGTCGATCCGGCCGAAGCCATAGGGGGCTGACATGACTGCTAAAGGTATTCGTATCCAGGGGTTAAAAAAACGTTATGGAAGTGGCGATACCGCCGTTGATGCCCTAAAGACCGTCGACATGCACGTTGCGCCGGGCGAGGTCGTTGGACTGATAGGTCCTTCT
>CAZYDZ010000068.1:0-9723 GCA_964646535.1 uncultured Opitutaceae bacterium | reverse complement strand
GGCAAAACCACGCTCCTTAAATGTTTGGGAGCGGTGATCGAGCCGACCGCCGGAAAAATGATACTCGGAGATGACGTCATTTATGATGACGGCTGGAAGGTCAAAGATCTTCGTGCCTTGCGGCGGGACCGGATAGGCTTTGTATTCCAAGCACCTTATCTGATTCCTTTCCTCGATGTCACCGACAACGTAGCCCTTCTGCCCATGCTGGCGGGAATGCCAAATGCCGAGGCGCGTAAACGGGCAATAGGATTGTTTAAAGCGCTTGATGTGGAGCATCGCGCCAAGGCCATGCCATCTCAACTCTCTGGTGGAGAACAGCAACGAGTGGCTATTGCACGTGGCTTGGTGAATCGTCCCCCGGTAATACTGGCCGATGAACCGACCGCTCCGCTTGATAGTGAGCGCGCCCTGGCCGTAATCCGGATCTTGAACGATATGGCCAAAAAATTCGAGACCGCCATTATTGTCGTCACCCACGATGAAAAAATCATTCCCACCTTCAAACGCATATATCACATCCGTGACGGGGTAACCTATGAAGAAGAAGGCGAAGGACGTGGT
Source organism: uncultured Opitutaceae bacterium (assembly GCA_964646535.1). GTDB lineage: Bacteria > Verrucomicrobiota > Verrucomicrobiia > Opitutales > UBA2995 > CAZYDZ01. The sequence goes on along the minus strand of CAZYDZ010000068.1, from coordinate 9,159 downwards.
TTCGAATGAGATCAATACAGAAAGGTATTCAAAATGACAAAAGACGTCTGGCTTAAACGAGTCGCATTGGTTGTGTAGTAGTCAGTATATAATCTGACAGGTCATGCTGTCTGGTCGTGTTAAATTGTCAGTTTTTTTGTTCTACTATTTGGGTGTTGTTAAGTAGTTCAACTTTTTCTTTCCATCGGCTTTACGCCGCGACCAAGCGCTCCTTGCTGTTCGGGTCGGGGCATAAAGCCCCTCCTACAATCTTCTTCGCGACTTCGCTGCTCGTCCGCGGCTCGACTTATCGGTGGTCGCGTGAGCCACTCTTTCCCGCTCTGTGCCCTCCGTGTCTTTGTGAGAGGCCCTTTTCCCTCTGCGCAATCTGTGGTTGCTCCGTCTCAGGTTGCGCTATCCATCGCGCAGGGAACGGGGATATATCCTCTCCGCGTGCAACTCTGCGAGGCGGTCGCGCACTAATGCCCTGTCTTCCTGGTAAGTCATGCCAAACCATTCGCCTTCCTGCTCTTCCATCTGCACCTGGATTTGTCCTTTGCGAATGGCTTCCGTCACCGCTGCGGGCAGGAAAAACTCGTTCTTCAAAGATTGACCGTACTGTTGCTGAAACTCCTTAAACTGCTCCTCCAGGCAAGCCAGAAACGCTGGGTGAAATGCCCAGAAATTAACGGAAGTCCAGCAATCTTCCGATAGCTCACTGGCCTGTTCCGCCGATACCCCGCCAACCACCCGTCCGTCTGCCAAACGGTTAATGTACACGCACTCCTCCACCCGCTGCAAACATCCGCTCCCATCGGTCTGGCAAATCCCGCGCGAGACAGGCAATTGACCGCGCAATGTCTGTTGCAGGCGAAAGGCCACCAGCGCATGCCGATGCTCTGTCACTTTTTCATGCAGGAACCTTGCTCCTTGAGCAAATGCCTCGACACCGTAGTAATCGTCCGCGTTAATCACCAGAAAGGGGGCGCGTATCTGGGAACGGGCAGACAGGACCGCATGGCCTGTTCCCCACGGTTTCACCCGTTCGGGATTCCCCCCAGCCAATTGCACCTCCTGAAACGCATAGTTCAGTGTCAAACGGCCCTGCCAATACCGCCCGACACGCTCCTGAAAAGCCTCTTCCATCCCCGCGCGCAACAATACGACAACGTCACGGATTCCATTCCTCCAGGCATCATAAAAACTGTACTCCAATAAAACTTCGCCAGATGGACCAACCCCTTCCATCTGTTTCAGCCCGCCAAAACGGGAGCCCATACCTGCAGCCAATACTAATAATTGTGGGTGATTCATGAAATGATCCTGTTTCCCTTCATCCCTATTCAAATGCAGCAGCGGTACTTGCGCCAACATAGATATCCATCTTCCTCCCTTTCCAGCGGATGCGAAGTAGCCAGACGAAAAAATGGATTCAGCAAACCCTCCAGTTCTTCCTCGCCCACCCACCAAGGCGGGCTTTGCCCAACATCATTCTGACCCTCATCCGCAGGCTCTCCATCCCGCATGCGGAACACCCCTACCAGAACACCATTTGGCTCCAACACATGCAGTAACATACGCAGATAGTGCTTTCTTTCCTGGGGTGGAACAATACAGAAACAGTTCCATTCCCATATCACCGCAAACTTCCCTTCCCAATCAGCATGCAAATGAAACATGTCGCGCTTTTCAAAATGCGCGCGCTTGTGCGCATAATGCTCCTCAGCCCACGCTATTGCCGTACTGGAAATGTCCCAACCCCATGCATCATAGCCAGCAAGGGCCGCCGCATACACGTCGTGCCCTAAACCACAGGCTGGAACTCCTATCGAACCGCGTATTTTCTCCGACTGTAGAAACTCTTTCCACAACGGGTGTGCCTTGCCCAAATCCCAGGGTATATCGCCTTGCTGATATCGTTTGTCCCAATCCATGCCTGTTTCTTTATCGGATTTTCCCCGGTTGAGACTCAAGACTTATTCACTGGCAGGTGGACATAACGAACACGGTGGCAGTCTCGAATGTCGCTAGTTTAAGGAGGTCATCGTCCCTATTATAGATAAAATCTCACGCGAAGGCGCGAAGCCACGAAGAAACAGAGAATCACCTGTCGGCTTGCGTTCAAAGGGCTTATTTAAAAGCCTGACACGCTGCAAAGGCTCCATACGGAAAACGGTTTTACAGAAATATCTTCGCGACTTCGCATAAGCCTTTTCTTTGTGGCCTCTGTGTCTTTGTGAGAGGCCTCTTTTTCTGTAAAAACCTGTTTAATATACGTTTACAAAATGTACCACTACCCTGTTTCGGACGCACTTGCTCTAATCTGAAAAACCCTCTATGCTGATCCCCTTTTACATGGAACATCTCCACGCATATTGGCGAATGGAATACATCAAGACTCCGAAGGACGAAGGCTCCCCGAAGTCAGTCTTCCTGCGCCTGCCCAACACCAGCGATGACCGCAGTGCAGGCATTGTCCAGCGCCGCAAGCATGTCTACCTGGTATTGAATAAATATCCGTACAATGCGGGACATCTGTTGGTGGTTCCCTACCGGGAGGTATCCTCTCCAGAGGATCTCCATGATGAAGAAAGCCACGATTTCTGGGAAGCGATACGTTTCGCCAAAACACTGCTGACTAAAGCCCTGAACCCCGATGGATTCAATATTGGCATTAACCTGGGGTCTGCCGCAGGCGCTGGTATTCCCAGCCATCTGCACTGTCATATCGTTCCCCGATGGAATGGAGATACAAATTTCATGCCTGTAATCGGCCAAACGCGAGTCCTTCCCATCGCACTCAACAGTATGTGGGATCAGTTGACCTCGGCAATGAATTCCTGACCCAAGCATGCGACAGGAAACCCTCGAATTCGAATCACCGCGCTATTTGCTGCAGCTTCTGGCAGGGCGTGAAAAACACCTGCAGGATATTGAGAACGCACTGGACGTTCAGATCGTATCCCGTGAAGGCTGGATACGCTTTGAAGGCGCCCCTGCCCAGGTGGAACGGGCAGTCTGGCTCCTACAACTGCTCTCCACGGTCAAGAATCAGGGCATCCATATTCAACAAAGCGATTTCCACTACATATTGAAATCCGTTCAACGTGGAGAGATGAAAACCTTGCAGGAGCTCTACGAAAATCCACTGCGTTACTCATTTCCGCGCAAAATCATCATCCCGAAAACCCTGTCACAAAAACGCTATCTGCAAGCGATGGAGTCCTGCGACATCGTCATGGGAATCGGACCTGCGGGAACCGGCAAAACGTATCTTGCAGTCGCTGCTGCACTGCATGCACTACAGAAGGGATTAATCGAGAAAATCGTACTCACCCGGCCCGCGGTGGAAGCAGGGGAAACACTCGGCTTTTTGCCTGGCGAACTGGAGGAAAAAATCCTTCCCTACCTGCGTCCGTTATACGATGCCATGCATGATCTGATCGGACGGGAGGATGCGTTACGGCTAATGGAGAAGGGCATCGTGGACATTGCGCCACTCGCCTACATGCGCGGGCGTACCCTGAGTAAATCGTGTATCATTCTCGATGAGGCGCAGAATACAACCCAGGAGCAAATGATGATGTTTCTTACTCGCCTGGGAGACGGCAGCCGCATGATTGTGACCGGAGACATTACCCAGATTGACCTGCCCCGCCAAAAACCGTCGGGACTGAAACAGGCCATCCATGTTTTGCGGGAAATCGAGGGAATTAAACTGTTCTATTTTGAAAACTCGGATGTCGTTCGCCATCCACTGGTACAGCGAATTGTACAGGCCTATTCCAGGCAACATGACAGCAGTAACAGTTAATCAACTGTGTAACCGAATCATACTACAATGAAAGTTTCTTCTGCCAATGGCACAGGTACGAAAAAGGGGTCCGCTCGCTCCAAAGGGAAAGGGCGTGATTCCCGCACTCTCAACTTCCTGGAAGCCAGCCCGCTGATTGCAATCTCACTGATCGTCCTGTTTGGCATTGTATTGGTGGCAATCTGCTTTTGGGGCCTGCCGATCGCGGGGCCTCACACGTTTGCGTTACAGAAAACACCCCAACGTATTATTTCCACCATTTCATTCACCTACGAGAGTGAAATTCGCACCACGGCCGCACGCAACGAACGCCGCAGTCGCGTACTACCCGTATACACAGTGGACATGGCGCCATACGAGCAGTTTGTTTCATTCTGGACGGATTTACAAAATAAGCTCAATGAACTGAACACCCTGAATCGTGGGGACTCTGAAGATCAGATACCCGCAACGATTTCAGAACAGGACTTCCGAATGATCGCGGAGGAAATCACCCAACAGTATCACTACCACCTGAGCCCTGCTGACATAGAGATCCTTTACCGTGAAACAGATCAGGAATTGCGCATACGACTGACAAACGCGCTGCTACCTATTCTCCAGTCTCTTTTTCAACGGGGCATTCAAGACCCCAACGAGTGGGAGGACGAAAATAATAACGAACGGGGAATCACTCCAATCCATCTGAATCGCAGTCAGGACGTTCTGCGCAACGAGGAAACCAACACACTCAAAAAAGCCGAGGGGACTCTCTACATCGAAATCAGCGACATTGTCCGCACCATTAAACGCTCGCCTTCCCTGAGTGATGCCCTGAACAGGATGTTCAAGGAAAGCATTACTCCCAATATCCGTTTTGACGCCGAACAAACCCGCCGGAAGCAGAAGGAAGCGGAAGAACGGGTGCCTCCCCTCATGGACAATATCCGACGCGGCGACATCATCGTCGATACGGGAACGGGAACCACCCTGAGCGATCTGGAGATGGAACGCCTGCTGGCCTATCGTAACCAATTGAAAGACCGCCAGGAGGATATGGGATTACTCAATCCCCGCTTCCGTGAACAGATTATTCTTACCCTGGTAATTCTGGCGGCAACCTTGTTCTTTTTCCGCACCACGCGAAACGATATTTTGCGCAGCAATAGAAAAGTAGCCTCCTCCATTCTGGTCCTTTTGCTGCAACTCGGACTGGTTCGACTCATTCTGCAGATGGTTGACTCTACTGCGGCACAGCACCCCTATGCATCACATGTCCTGCCTTACCTGCTCCCCTTTGCACTGGCGCCCATAATGACCGTGGTTCTGCTGGGAATCGGGCCTGCCCTGTTCGTATCCATCTTCCTATCTACCTTCATCGCCCTGATGTTCAACGGCAGTCTGTTGATCTTTATTCTTTCCCTGTTTGCCTCTACGGTCGGCATCTATTTTGCCCGTTCCATTCGCAAGCGTTCCAAGCTGGTCAAGGCCGGTTTCTTTTCAGGTATTGCCGCGGCCACCTGTGCCCTTACGCTGGGCCTTTCCATGGAGACTCCCCTGCCAATCATCTCCTTGCAGGTACTGACTTCCCTGTCTGTCGGATTTATTACCGGAACCTTGCTGGCAGGAATTTTGCCCGTCATCGAAAATCTGTTTCGCTATACGACAGACATTACACTGCTGGAATTGACCGACTATAACCATCCGCTGCTGCGCGAGCTGCAACTGCGCGCACCAGGCAGTTACCACCACAGCTTGATGCTGGCAAACCTGACTGAGAATGCGGCAGCGGCCATCGGAGCCAACCCCCTGCTGGCCCGTGTCTGCTCCTACTACCATGACGTTGGGAAAATGGTGAAACCTGAATATTTCATTGAAAACCAGGTCGACGGGATCAACCCTCATCTGGAAAAAAACCCCTCCATGTCCGCCCTGGTGATCAAGGCGCACGTCAAAGAAGGCGTGGCACTGGCGCGCCAACACAGACTGCCGCAAGTAATCATTGACGTGATCCAGCAACACCACGGCACGTCATTGATTCAGTATTTCTACTCGCGGGCCAAGGATCAGGAGCGTCAGAAAACCCGTGATCCGTTTGGTGTCATTGACGTATCTGAAATCAGTGAAAGCACCTACCGCTATGACGGTCCACGCCCCCGTTTCAAAGAGAGTGCCATCATATTTCTTGGAGATGCGCTGGAGGCGGCCAGCCGCACATTGCGCAAGGCCTCCATCCAGAATATTGACGAGTTGATTGATAAACTGTTCGACGAACGTATCCGCGACGGACAATTGGATGAGGCTCCCCTGACATTTGCCGACATCAGCAAAATCAAGAAATCCTTCTCCTTTACCCTGGTCAACGCACTGCACGCGCGCATCGAATATCCATCGGAGAAAAAGGAGGAAAACAATGACAGGGAAAAGTCCTCAGCAGAGGCTGGTAGCGAAAAAGCCCTGGAATCATGAGCGCAGCTCCTTCCCGTGAATTTCAAATCCTTAACCACCACCCGCGACTACGGGTGGATGAAGAGGCATTACTGCAGTGCCTGCAATCGCTTGATGACTGGAACCACTATCCCCTGCCCGATGGCGAATTGAGTCTGGTTTTTATTACAAAGGAAGAGATGTGTCGGCTGCACGGGGAATATCTCAACGACCCAAAACTAACCGATGTGATTACCTTCGACGGCGATCCCACTCTTGATTTTGCAGGAGAGGTATTGCTCAGTCCGGATCAGGCACGCATCCAGGCGCCTCATTTCAACACTTCCTTTTCCGCTGAGCTACTGCTGTACGTTGTACACGGCTGGCTTCATCTGGCAGGCTGTGATGACACCACAGAAGATGCCCTGCGGGAGATGAAAGCCGCGGAACAAGATTGCATGCGACACCTGTCGAACCTGGCTGATTCCATATTCATCTGGCAGGATTCGTAAAGAGGCTTAGCCTGAGCATCTGCTACAAACTCCCAGTGCATTTTATGCCTCCCCCTGAGAGACCCTTTTCTTCTGCGATAATCTGCGCAATCTGTGGTTTCTTCGCCTAATCCTGCGGTTTCTCCACGTTGACGGTCTTGCGTACCACATAAACCGGACGGCGTTTTCCCTGGTTGTAGATACGCCCGACATATTCGCCAATGATACCGAGAAACAATGCATTCAAACCGATCATACACAGGAGCAACAAAATGATCGTTGTAATGCCTGGCTTCGGTGGGTGGATGAAAAGGAAGTCTATCGGAAAAGCCCACATGATCACGCTGATAAACCCTAAAATAATAGATGTCGCGGTAATTATCAGACCGAACAGGGTGACCAGATGCAATGGCTTGCTGGAAAAACAGACAATCGCATGCAAACCAAATTTAACCAGATACAAGACGTCAGCGGTGGTCTTGCCGTGCTTGCGCTCCGCACGGTCATACGGGATACCCACGGAGTTGAATCCGATCCAATGAACAAGACCGCGCATGTAGCGGTCTGGCTCCCTCAGTTCACGCAATACATCAATCACCTGTCGATTCATCAAGCGGTAATCAGTTGCGTTCTGGGTAATCTTGCAATCCGTCAGATGATAAATTGCCCAATAGCCAATCTTTGCACTGAGTGTTTTCATCCAGGTGTAATCACTTCGTTTCTTCAATGAGCCGTACACCATATCGTAACCTTCCTCCCACTTGGCTATCAACTGAGGGATCAGTTCAGGCGGCTCCTGCAAGTCGGAGGAGAGATTGATTGCAGCATCTCCGCTGGAAAAATCCAGCCCCGCCAGCAACGAAGCCTCATAACCGAAATTGCGCGAATAACGAATGTATCTCCAGCGCGAATCCTTTTGCGGAAATGCACTGGCAATTTCCTCCGTGCGGTCATTGCTGCCATTATCCAGCACCAGCACTTCAAAACGGTACTTTTGTTCGAGGGGATCCAGTACGCTGTTCAACCGACCAAACAGGATCGGCAGGTTCACCTCCTCATTGTACGCAGGAACAATCAGCGATATCAATTTCTTCTCTGTACTCATGCATGTGTCTTCAAATGTTCTACGATGGAAGCGCTGTCCAGTCCTGCCTTCTGTCGCAGATATTCCTGACTGCCTACTTCCGACAAAAATTCATGCCCCACTCCATGGCGTATGACCTTGCTCACGCCCGACAATGTTTCCGCCAACATACTTCCCAAGCCTCCCACCGGGCTGTGCTCCTCATAACTGTGGACTTCGGCGTACTGCCGCAACGGGGACAAATATGAGACTGGATCGGCAGGATTGAGCCGTGGCGCAGAGTAAACGGCAGGGTGAACTCCCTGGCCCGCCAGTACGTCCGCAGCATGCATCACTTCTTTCAATACGGAACCAGTGGCGACAAACGCATATCTACAGTTTTTCCCTTCGCGTATTGTAAGTATTCGATCAGGGTTCCATCCGACGTCGTGCAAAACCGCCTCGCCAGCCTTCCCCATGCGCAGATAGGACGGGCCTGGATTCTCTACCACATGACGCAATACATGGGCACACTCCCCGGGATCGGACGGACTCCATATTTCCATTCCGGGAAATGAACGTAGCGCCGCGATATCCTGCAAACCGTGGTGCGAATAACCGAGGTTGCCATAGGCCATACCCGCACCCACTGCGACCACCGTCACAGGCAATTGATGATAGCAGATGTCATTGCGAATTTGTTCCAAACAACGCAGTGTGGGAAAATTGGCAATCGAATAGGTGAACGCATGATATCCCTCCGATGCCAGTCCTGCCGCCACACCTGTCATGTTCTGTTCGGCAACCCCCGCATTCAAAAAGCGCTCGGGGAAGTTTTCAGCAAAGGGTTCCAACACCGAAAACCCGAGATCACCCGTCAACAGAAACACGCGCGGATTTGACTTCGCGTGCAACATCAGATGTTCAATAAATGCGGTTCTCATGACAGCATTTCCTCCCCCTTGCGAATCTCCTTCAGCGCCAGTGCCAACAACTCGTCATTCGGCGGTCTGTAATGCCATAATAATTGATCCTCCATATAACTCACTCCCTTGCCTTTTGTCGTATTGGCAATCAAACAGAGAGGTTTGCCGCTGTTGACGGGAAATTCCGTCAATGCCCTCAGCAAATCCTTGTGCGAATGTCCGTCAACAGACCGTACCTCCCAACCAAATGCCGTCATCTTGTCGGACAGCGGAGACAGGTCCAGCACCTCCTCCACCCGCCCAAAGCTCTGGATTTTGTTGTAATCAATCACCAGACAGAGCTGTTGCAGGCGGTGATGACCAGCAAACAGAATGGCCTCCCAATTACTGCCTTCATTCAGCTCGCCATCACTGACAATACAAAAAACGCGCCACGGTTCTCCCTTGCGCTGCGCCGCCAATGCCTTTCCCGCCGCAAAC
>CAZYDZ010000067.1:6853-10636 GCA_964646535.1 uncultured Opitutaceae bacterium | reverse complement strand
CTTTCGACAATACAGGCCGATCACTGGCCGCGACATTCTGCAACACCTGTTCGGAACGGCTGGCGCCGGGAATCACCGTGGTGACTTCTGCAAAATCCAGTATCCAGCGCATCGCCATTTCCGCCAGCGTCCATCCCTCGGGAACGTACTGTTGTAATTGGCGGCTTAACTCCACCGCCTTGAGATATGGTAGCCCTGCAAAAGTTTCCCCTACGTTAAATGCGGCGCCGTCACGGTTAAAGTTGCGATGATCCTCGGCGGCAAACACCGTCTGCTCAGAAAATTTTCCCGTCAACACTCCGCTGGCATATGGCAGGCGCACAATAATCGATACATCCTTTGCCCTGGCCGCAGCCAACAGTTTCTCCGCAGGCTTTTGACGGAACAGATTGAAAATGATCTGCAATGAGGAAAGCCCCGAATGCTCCAGACAAAGCAAGCCTTCCTCGACCGACTCCACGCTAGCCCCCCAGTTGCGAATCCAGCCATCCCGCCGCATCTCCTCCATCCACTCAAAAATCTCTCCCTGGCGCATCACCTGTATGGGTACGCAATGCAACTGAGTCAGATCCAAAACGTCAACACCCAGCCTTTTCATCGAAGCCGCAGTCATCCTGCGTACTTCATCGCACGTATAACGGTCTGGATACAATTCCAGACGGCCCACCTTGGTGGCAATAAACGGACGCTCACGACTGTTCCCGAAATAGCTGCCAATCAGGCTCTCACTTCTCCCCTGCCCATACACATCCGCTGTATCCAGAAACGCAACTCCGTTATCGACCGCCGTACGCAAGATGGAAAACGCCTTCTTGTCATCAAGGTATGCCCAATCCGTGCCACCTAATTGCCAGCACCCCAATCCCACTTCAGAAACCAGGTCACCCGTCTTGCTCCATACTCTCGATTTCATCATCCTTCCAAAGCATACTGCTCCACACCATACGTCAACTGTCTTCGCCATCCAACAGACCCCGGCGAAACGAATCGATCACACAGCTTCGCGTGAAAACCCTTTCCTATGGGTGCTATGAATCGGACGATTCTTCCTGTGCGTCCTGTGTGATGTGAGAAGCCTTGAGTATCTCCAGATGACCGTCTTCAAAACGGGTGACATACCCTTCCATCACCAGCCAGTGAAGATCTGCCACCAGTGTGGAATACGCCCGTTTTTCATCATCGCGGAGTTTGTCCGCCATGGTTCCCTGATAATACTCCAGCGGGTTGCCCAATACAGCTTCCGCCAGGCTGTGAATGGTGGCTATGGGCAATTGGGCAATACGCCCATACAAAACTTCCACGCTGTCGCTCCACGGTACCCGCGAATCCTTCACCTTGCGTTTGACAGGACTGACGTAATTGATTCCGCGCCCGCCATGTTTGAACAGGTCAAACTTCAGCCTGCGGAAACGACCTCGCATATGATTGGCGGTTTCCAACGGGAACCGGCGTTGTTCGTCCAGAGCCAGTTCTATCGATTTGCGAATCAGGCTTTCTGGCAGTGAAGACAACGCTTTTCCCTCAATCCGATACTGGCGCATCGACTTCAACATGCGATGACGCAAATGTTCGCGAAAATAGCCCTTCAACTCTTCCAGGTTATCAAAAACAAGCTCCTGACTGGCTGGAGAGCTTGGAGCGGGCACAGCCTCCTCTGCGGCTGGTGTTTCCACTCCTATTTCCTCTGATGCCTCATGGACAGCCTCTGCGAATTCAGGCTCTGTAGGCTCCGTCGCACTTACTTCCTCATCCGCTGCAGGCGTATTTGCCTCTTCCTGTGCTGTCGCCTCACGAACCGCTGGCGTCTTTGCTCCAGTCTCGCTCTTTTTCGGCAGCAGACGATAAAGCGTTTTCTTGCGCATGCTGTCCAGCCACTGCTGAACCACCTCTTCTTCGCGCACCAGCTCCAACCGATTGCGCACCCACTCCACACTCTCTTCGGGAAAATGACGTTCCTTATGCTCCAGAATCGCCTGTGGATAACGATGATAATTGGGAGGGCACAACAGCGCCTTGGTGACAGGGCAACGCGCCACTGCCTGGAAACTTCCCTTGGGAGCCTCTATCTCCACCTCTTCCGTCTGTACAAACTGTCCCAGATGATGCTGGAACACATGTTGATACACCTCTTCCTCACTAAGAAAGGGAGCGCCATCCATCTTGCATATGTACATACGGGCATCCTCTCCCGCTTCCTGCAATGGATTGATCGCAATCATCAGGCGTTCTGGTTTTTCCAGAAACAACCGTGTCAAGGTAAACAACTCGTGAGTCTGTCCGCTCTGACGCAATGCCTTGACCAGGGCATTAAACGCATGCTCCTCCGGAAAGAACTGTATCTCCACAGGCTTCTTGATAGGCGCTTCTCCCCTGCCTTGAGTTCCACGGCGGTATTCACGATCCCCCGATTCGCCGCGCGGCTCGCGCCTGTCGCGCCCTGCATACCGTTCATGACCACGATCCGCATTATGAGAATGCGGCGCACGGCGGTCGCGACGATCCAGTCTGGCCGCCGCGTCCCTGCCCAAACGCGATTCACGAACCTGCTGCGTCTGGCGATTCTTGTTTTCTTCCCAGCCCCTGGAAATAAAATCGACATTCAATAGAGAGCTTAAGTCCAAGCCCTCTTGTTTCTTTTCTTCAGGGGTATCCGTTTGATCCGGCTCCATATAATTGATTATGATCCGCGCAATGATTCTCTCCAGTAAGACTGGACTGTGGCGTTTTTCAAACAAATTAGTTGATCATCTCCTCCCGTTTATGCAAGATTCGATCCTTTCGCTCAGGTGGTGGAATTGGTAGACACGTACGCTTGAGGGGCGTATGCCGCAAGGTGTAGGGGTTCGAGTCCCCTCCTGAGCACCATTTGATAACCCCCTTGCACTCTGTCCACTCCTTGAGAGGTCACGCTTTTCCCCTTGTAGGATCGGCATTCAGGACTGTCCCGAATGTCTTTAGTTCAGCGGCATAGTCGATGTTTTTTGATGTGTAGGGCTCGATCTCCGAGCGGAGTACAATCGTTAGTTAGCATTCGAAATCGGCTAGGAACAGCAACCCTACCGAAGATCTGTAGGAGCGGCTTTACGCCGCGACCCGAACGTGGGTCGGTTGGTGTCGCGGCGTAAAGCCGCTCCTACAAGGAAAACCAACGATACCGCTCTTCAACTAGCTACATTCAGGACTGTCCCCATGCCGCAAGATTTGCACAAATAAAGCAAGAACACGGCAGCACGGAGTTTTTTTCTATGCTAGAGTTGCACGATATGGTGATTGTCAGCTCGTTGACCATTCGCCAGTTTATTCGAAAATGGTTATAGGAATTCCCAGGGAAGTAAAAGACAAGGAGTCACGGGTTGCCTGTACTCCCGGAGGAGCACAAATGCTCGTTACACAAGGACATCAGGTTCGAATACAAAAGGGAGCCGGGGATGGCAGTGGATATTCGGATGCGGATTATTGTGCAGCGGGAGCCACCGTGATTGCTGATGCGAGAGAGTTGTATCGGAATTCCGAAATGATTCTCAAGGTCAAGGAACCCGTCGATTGTGAATTTGACCTGTTGCAGGAAGGACAGGTTTTGTTTACCTACCTGCACTTGGCAGTGAACAAACCGCTGGCGGAAATACTCACCAGCAAGCGCATTGCAGCATTTGCCTATGAATCCGTACAAACGGGACGCCGTTTTCCCCTTCTGGAGCCAATGAGTGAGATTGCAGGCCGCATGTCGGTAATTGTTGGCGCCAACTATTTATCCCGGGCGTCAGGCGGAAGAGGAGTTTTACT
>CAZYDZ010000067.1:0-6843 GCA_964646535.1 uncultured Opitutaceae bacterium | reverse complement strand
TTACTCAGCGGAGTTCCAGGTGTTTTACCCGCCAAAGTGATTGTCCTTGGAGGCGGGACTGCCGGATTGAATGCAGCTCGCATGGCAGCAGGCATGGGCGCTGACGTCACAATTCTTGAAGTCAATCAGGAGCGCATGCAATGGATTGATCAGACGGCTTCCGTTTCTTTGCGCACCTGTTACTCGAATGAGCAAAACCTGAAAGAGCTGTTGCCCAATACGGACTTATTGATAGGCGCAGTATTGCTTCCCGGAGCAAGGGCTCCACACTTAATACATCGTGAAATGTTGCGCATGATGAAGCCTGGTACGGTATTTGTGGATATTGCCATTGATCAGGGTGGATGTGCGGAGACATCACGGCCAACCACTCATGCGAATCCAACTTACATCGAAGAAGGTGTGGTTCATTACTGTGTGACCAATATGCCTGGCGCCTATGCTCGAACCGCCACGCAAGCACTCACTCATACCACCATGCCGTATGTCTCAAAACTTGCTGAACGGGGATGGCAACAGGCGGTGGGGACAATCCCTGAATTGGCGGCAGGATTGAATACTGCCAATGGCAAAGTGGTACACCCTATCGTAAAAAGCGCACTGGAACGGTCTTCCCCATAAAGTTCTCTATCCTAAGCCCATTCTGTTCACTCCATCCACTATCCATTTAATAGGCTGAGAAAGGCCTGTTCATCCAGGACAGGGATACCGAGGCTCACAGCCTTCTCATACTTTGACCCTGGCTCAGCGCCTACTACGACATAGTGTGTCTTTTTACTGACGGATGAGGACACTTTACCACCCCGCGATTCGATCTGTGCCCTGGCCTCGTCACGCGTTATCCCTTGCAGGGAGCCAGTCAGCACAAAGGTCTGGCCAGCCCATTGTGTCGATTCTTCAGTTGTTTCATCCTGCCAGCGCAATCCGACTGTTTGCAATTTATCCAACAAGGACTGGTTCGGCGGATCGGCAAAAAACGAAACGATACTCTGCGCTACCTTATCCCCCACACCATTGACCTGTTTCAGCTCTTCCAACGAGGCATTCAACAAACGATCCATACTGCGGAAATGTCGTGCCAGATCCTTGGCAGAGGTGGCTCCGACATGTTGAATGCCCAACCCGTGAATCAAACGCCATAATTCACGGGTTTTACTCTCTGCCAAGGCCACCATCAGGTTTTCTGCCGACTTGCGGGCAAATTTGTCCAGAGTCTCCAGGCGCTCCACGGTCAGATCGTACAGATCCCCGATCCCATGTACCCATCCTTCAGATACAATCTGATCCACTGTGGCGGTTCCCAGCCCTTCTATATCCATGGCCTGTCGCGACGCGTAGTGATAGATGCGTCTCCGCACCTGCGGTGGGCAGGAACTGTTGACGCAACGCCACACGACTTCCTCAGGCAATCTCACCGCGTGATTGCCGCAACTCGGGCAAATACGCGGGAATGCGTAAGCTTCGGAATCCGCTGGCCTCTTCGACAAATTCACCCCCAGCACCGCAGGGATGATCTCTCCCGCTTTTTCCACCAACACCCGGTCCCGCTCCCGTATGTCCTTGCGGGCAATCTCATCCTCATTGTGCAGCGTCGCACGCGCCACGGTACTGCCCCCCAATTGCACGGGAGTCAAGTGTGCTACGGGAGTCAACACTCCTGTCCTTCCCACCTGAATCACAATTTTCTCCAACAACGTTTCCGCCCGCTCGGGTTCAAACTTGTAGGCAATCGCCCAACGCGGCGCCTTGGCCGTACTGCCGACCTCCTGCTGCTGTTTGTACGAATCGAGTTTCACCACGGCGCCATCGGTCGGATAATCCCGTTCGTGCCGCTTGCGATCCAGCTCTTCGATCACCTGCCAGGCTTGTTCAATGGAAGTCACTCGCAAGGTATCTTCGTTTACAGGCAACCCCCATGCGCGAAACCGATCCACTGCGGCACACTGCTGCTGAAACCAGCCCACAGGACACGCGCCCACGCCATACAGGACAATCCGCAATTTGCGTTTCGCCACCATGCGCGAATCAAGCAGTTTGAGCGTACCCGCTGTCAAATTGCGCGGATTCGCATACAAGGACTCCCCGTTTTCTTCCCGTTCTTCATTGATACGGGCAAATTCATGAAACGTCATGAATACCTCTCCGCGAATTTCAATCAACTCAGGCCATTGCTCACCAGCCAGTTTTCGAGGAACTTGTTCCAATGTCAGCAGGTTGCGCGTAATGACATCCCCTTCGGTTCCATTGCCGCGCGTCACGGCACGCAATAATTGCCCATTCTGGTAAACCAGGCTGACTGCGACCCCGTCCAGTTTCGGTTCCACGGTATAGGCAAGCTCCTCGCCAGGCAGCAAACGCCGCAGGCGCTGATCAAACTCAAACAGCTCTTCACGACTGTACGTGTTGTCCAGACTTTGCATCGGCTGTATATGGCGCACGGTCTCAAACCCTTCCACCCGATCATCACCAATCAAACCGAGTACACTCTCCTGCGAAGCCACATCGGGGTACTGCTGGCTCAAACGGGCCAACTCCTCTTTCAAAGCATCGTATTCGCGATCTGATATCTCGGGCAGCGCCTGTCGATAATACAACTCATCATGTCGGCGAATTTCCTTCTCCAGTTCCGCCATACGCCTCTGCTCAGACATCTGTGACATATTTCTTCTCCTCCAAGGTTCTCTATTATTTACCGCTTCAGCAAATCTATTTTCCACTCGAGTACGGATCGATACCACCCCCAATACCGATAAAGCACAACAGCCAGCAACGCCCCCGTCACATCCGCAACCCAGTCTGCCCATTCAAAACTGCGATATGGATTCATGTATTGGATACATTCTTCAGTGATTCCTGCGACAGCGGCAATCGCAATACCCGCCAACATGCGATTTCCCTCCTTGCGAAATCGCCATACGCGCATCCACGCAGTCGCCATCAGTCCATACACGAGGAAGTGGGCCAGCTTATCAATTCCGCCAACAGGGGGTGTCGGCAATTGGGGCGTCATGTACAACGAAGAACCCACCCATAAAGCCAAGGTGAGACCCAATGGAAACAAGAAACGATATTGGTCACGGACTCTGCTGTTCATCCACACTCCTCACGCTATTGTTTTCTTCGCAGGATGCCATTCGTAAAAAACAAAAAGATTTCAGCTTGGATTATGCAACCGTTCTGTTTACTATTCCGTTATGCCTTTTATCCTGGCGATTGATCAAGGAACCACCAGTTCCAGGTCTATTCTCTTTCGGACAACAGGAATCCTTGAAGCCTCTGCTCAACAGGAGTTTCCCCAATACTACCCGCATCCTGCCTGGGTGGAACACGAGGCTGGGGAAATCTGGCAAAGCCAGTACCAGACGATTCGGGATGTCCTGCGTCAGCAAAACATCTCCCACCGGGAAATTGCCGCCATCGGCATCACCAATCAGCGAGAGACCACCGTCATTTGGGATCGACGCACAGGCAAACCCGTACACCGCGCCATTGTCTGGCAGGACAGACGCACAGCCGATCTCTGCGCACAATTGTCACAACAGGGCGTCGAAAATCAAATCCGCAGAAAAACAGGCCTGTTACTCGACCCCTATTTCTCCGCCACCAAAATTGCCTGGATACTGGATCAGGACAGCTCCCTGCGCAAACGCGCCGAGCAGGGCGAGCTTGCTTTTGGCACCGTGGACAGTTGGCTGGTGTGGCAATTAACCAAAGGGAAAAAACATATCACTGATCCCTCCAATGCTTCGCGCACCCTCCTCTTCAACCTGCAACGGATGGATTGGGACGAAGAGCTACTGGAATTGTTCCGTATTCCGCGTGCTCTGCTGCCGCAAGTCGTGGACACCAGCGGCATGCTGGCGACCTGCGCTCTGGAGGAATTGGACGGAGTCCCGATCTGCGCACTGGCTGGCGATCAACAGGCGGCGTTATTCGGCCAGGCCTGTTTTCAACCTGGCACCGCCAAGAACACCTACGGTACAGGATGTTTTCTTCTCTGGCAGTCTGGCAGCCAACCTATTCTTTCCGACAATCGCCTGCTGACCACGGTCGGCTGGAAAATCGGCAACCAGGTCTCCTATGCGTTGGAGGGAAGTATTTTTATGGGTGGAGCCATTGTTCAATGGCTGCGCGACGGCCTGGGAATGATCGAATCCTCCTCCGATATCGAACCATTGGCGCGCAGCGTGGAATCCACACAAGACCTGTATCTAGTGCCTGCATTCACTGGACTGGGAGCCCCGTGGTGGGATCCCCATGCACGCGGTTTGCTGATTGGCCTGACGCGCGGCACACAACGCGGGCACATCGCACGCGCCGCGCTCGAAGCCATTGCTTTTCAGGTACACGATGTCCTGCAGGCCATGCAAAAAGACACTGGCAGGCCATTACAGGAACTGCGTGTCGACGGTGGCGCCAGCGCCAACCATCTGCTGCTGCAGTTTCAAAGCGATTTACTGAACGTATCCGTACACCGCCCGTGGATCACCGAAACAACCGCATGGGGAGCCGCTTCGCTGGCAGGACTGGGCATCGGGATCTGGTCTTCACTCGAAGAGGTGGAAAAACTCTGGCAGGCAGGAGCCTCCTTTTCTCCGCAAATGGATACAGACGTCAGAAACAATCACCTGGTCGGTTGGCAGGAAGCCGTCTCCCGCTCCCGACAATGGGCTAACCACACTCCATTATGACAAGAACAGAAAGTATTCATGCACTGGAAGACCGCTCATACTTATGGGATGTCCTGGTTATAGGCGGAGGCGCCACAGGCCTGGGATGCGCGCTGGATGCCGCTTCACGCGGGCACCGCACCCTGCTGGTGGAATCCGACGATTTCGCCAAGGGAACCTCCAGCCGCAGCACCAAATTGGTTCACGGCGGCGTACGCTATCTGCGTCAGGGCAATATCTCACTGGTTCTGGAAGCGCTCAAGGAACGGGGACTACTCTGTAAAAACGCCCCTCATCTGGTACACTCCCTGGCCTTTATTGTCCCTGCCTACTCATGGTGGGAAGGGCCGTTCTACGGCATCGGCATGAAACTGTACGATCACATGGCGGGAAAGCTGGGACTCTCCCCATCCCGCATTCTGTCGCGCGAGGAAACACTGCAACACCTGCCCAATCTGGAACCTGAGGGCCTGCAACGGGGAATACTCTATTACGATGGTCAGTTCGACGACAGCCGCCTGGCCGTCAACCTGGCACAGACTGTCTCCGAACAAGGTGGCGTTGTCGTCAATTATGCCAGGGTGCGCAAGCTGCATAAAAAGAACGGCCTTGTATGCGGCGCGGAAATCGAGGACTGCGAATCTGGCAAGGTACACACGGTTCGCGCGCGTTGCGTCATCAACGCCACTGGCATATTCACCGACTCCATCCTGCAAATGGATGATCAGGAGGCTCCTCCTGTCATCCAAGCCAGTCGAGGCACCCATCTGATCCTCCCGCGTGATTTCCTTCCAGGCAACCATGCGATCATGGTTCCTCATACCACCGATGGAAGAGTTCTGTTTGCAGTACCGTGGCACAATAAGACTCTTGTTGGGACAACGGATGTGGAAACCAACAGTATCCTGCATGAACCTGTTCCCTCCGCCGAGGAAGTCCAATTCATTCTGGAAAACGCAACCCGCTATCTGCACAAAGCGCCCTCTACCACGGATATCCTCAGTGTGTTTGCAGGATTGCGGCCGCTGATCCACCACCAGGGAGCACAATCGACAGCCGCCCTGTCGCGGGACCACACCCTGATGATCTCCCGTTCGGGACTGCTGACTATTACAGGGGGCAAGTGGACCACCTACCGCAAAATGGCCCAGGATACCATTGACCAGGCGGAAATGATCGGCGGCCTTCCCTCCATTCCCTGCAAAACGGAATATTTACCGATTCATGGCGCCACCAACTCTGTCCCACAGGAGTCTCCACAAGCTTGCTATGGCAGCGACCTTCCTGCGCTCATGGACTACTGTTCCGCCCTCACCAACGGGCGCACCCCCATCCACCCCGATCTTCCTTATCTGACAGGGGAAATTTACTGGGCGGCCCGCCATGAAATGGCGCGCACGGTGGAAGATATATTGGCGCGGCGCACCCGCGCACTATTCCTGGATGCCCATGCCGCCATGGAAGCCACTTCGCACGTCGCCCGCCATCTGGCCACCGCCCTCAACAAGGATGCCGCCTGGATCAAACAACAAACCGCCGACTTCCTCCGCATCTCCCAACACTACATCCCAAAGACCCCTGCGAAATAACAGAAAGAGCCCCTCTCCAAGATTTTTTAGCGCGAGATGGGATACACCAGGAGAAAGAGAATCAACAGGAGGCCCAAAGACAACCCAATCCACAGGCGCCAGGCCCGATTGGCGGAGGCAATCTTAGCCAGCCATACCCGATGGACGATTAAATGGACCAGGATAAGAACAATAAAACCGTAAGCGAACCACGAGTGAATGTTTCCCCATTCATGACGGGTCAATCCCATCAACTGTAGCCTTCCGCTTCGCGGCGGTAGTCGAAAAAGGAGGACCGATCCTGTTCCCACCATCAGACAGAAGAGAATATAAAGAGCATAATTAAGAATGCGATTTACCGTGTTCTTCATGAAGTGGTCTGATTCCTTGGACAGGCTATCTTTAGGTTTTAGGTGATTTCCTGCTGTGAGAGATGGTGTCCCCACCGGCAGGGTAAGTCAAGTTCGTTGATTGTTGTTTGCCTGTTTGGTATACCGGGTCCGTCGCTTCGCGCAGGCCGTCCCCGCAGGGGTGCCGCGTAGCGGCAAGGCCGTAGCGAAGCGACGGACCCGGTGAGGAGATTGTCTTCACGCCGCCTCCTTTCG
>CAZYDZ010000066.1:3431-10983 GCA_964646535.1 uncultured Opitutaceae bacterium | reverse complement strand
TAAAAAATCATCTGCGTCATCTGTGGGTCCCTTATTTTTTTGTGTTTTTGTGGCTATTCCTTCTTCTCCCCCAGTGCGCGTTCCACCCGTAGCATATCCTCGGGTAACGGTTCCTGCCAGGTCAGCCACTCTGTGGTCACCGGATGGTGAAATCCCAGATGTGCGGCGTGCAGCATGACGCGGGGAATCTCGATTACGGGCTGCCAACGCAGGGGGGAAAAACCATAGGTTGCATCTCCCAGCAAGGGGTGCCCCGCATCGCTCCAATGCACACGGATTTGATGGGTGCGCCCGGTATGCAAGCGACAGCGCACGCGCATGGCCCAAGAACCCCAGCATTCTTCACGCTGCCAGTCTGTTCGCGCTTCACGTCCATCCTGGCGCACCTGCATTTTGTGGCGGTGAACCGGATGACGCCCGATTGCCCCGCGCCAGCTTCCGGCCAACAAACCGGTTGTTCCCTGCACCAGAGCCAGATACTCCTTGAGTACTTTTCTTTCGGCAAATGCCTCACTGAGCTTACGATGCGCCACATCATCCTTGGCGACCACCATCAAGCCGGAAGTCTCACGATCCAGACGATGAACAATTCCCGGCCTTTCGACGCCACCGATACCACTGAGTTTGCCCTGGCAGTGGTGCAGCAATCCAGCAACAAGCGTTGTCCCCGTTTCTCCCGCCCCCTGATGTACCACGACCCCGGCATCCTTGACCAGCACCAGCAAGTGCTCGTCCTCATAACGAATCTTCAACGGCATCTCCACCGGCTCTTCTGCCACCGGCTCCAGATTGGGAAACTGAAATTCAACACGATTGCCTGCTTTCAATTTGCTGTTCCTTACCAATGCCACACCATCAGCACGGACATGCCCAGCATCAAACAAACGCGCCCAGTGCGTACGACTGATATCCGGGAACGCCCGGGCCATCACGGCATCCGCACGTTTCCCAATATCCTCCCGTCCTACCGTATAACAACCATTCTTGTTCTGCTTCATATCTGAGGACAGACCACTCTTTCCATTTTCCCCGCAATCATCAACCGTGTTTATCGATCATCCACAAGAATCTGAATCGCGAGAACCCCTGCCCAAATAATGTGGGCCCTGTATATTACCACAGGGCCCACTGTTGGATGATGAGAACAAGGGAAATTTTTCAGGCTGCCCGACGACGGCGAATATAAACCAACCCGATGAGACCCAGGCCAGCCAGCAATGCAATCGTGGACGGTTCTGGAATCGCTGCTAAAAGGGCCACGGAAGTATAGCCTGCTTCTCCCGTGTAGTTGTAGTCGATCTCAAACCAATAGTCATTAGCCCCGTAAGTAAGGGTGAACAAATCCGTTAATTGCAGCTCCATTAATGAAATCAAAGGTCCCACTGATGGTGCCATCCGTGCGCAACAGGATGATCGGATCGGTTCCCGCATAAGCGTAGTCCAGCGTCAGGATCAGGTTTCCTGCCAGATTCACTTCTGCATCCGTACTGGTTCCCACCACGGTCAATACGTCGTACGCCGGACTCTCCTTCAGGTTTACCAGGTAATTACCATCCGACAGAATCGTCAGACTTCCTGTGATGTCGAGCGCCTTGGCGTCGTGATGATTCCCCTCAAGAGTACCTCCGTTGAAGATTTGTACTCCCGTATAAACCGTGCCGCCGGTGCCACCGATGGATCCCTGTCCGCTCAGGATCGCGTCGGACCCGCGCACACGAAAATGGGTAGTAGAACCAAAACTGCCGTCCAAGACGAAACGGCCGCCCTGTATTTCCGTCTGGAGATTGGTATTAGCCGAACGGCCAGCCGCCAATACCACAGTTCCTGGTCCAGTCTTCACAAAATGCGCATTCCCGTTAATATTCTGGCCGAATGTCAGGACGCCATCGGTACTGTACTGATGAACGTAGCGAGTAGCGCTTTCGCCCGACGCTGTCCACTGTTTGTCCACCAGATAATTGCCGGTGCCCTCCTCCATCAGGAAAGACTGCAGGGAAAACACTGTGGTAGGAACACCGCTGATAGACCCCTCGCCACTTCCAGTGATCGTCATGGAGCCCAACCACACTTGTCCGTCTGCCACGGTATGCCCACTGGTTATATACTGGCGGCTAGTCTCATAACCACTAACCCATGTAAGTGCCCCTCCCGTATAAATATCCGTGATATGCGGTGTCGCACGAACCACGTTTCCTGTCACCGTATAAGCAAATCCGGTTTTCCGTTCACCGCTCACCAACTCTGTCACCGTAACATTTCGTCCTCCAAGGAAACCCGTGCCACTTCCACTGGTGGAAGTCCCTCCGTCACTCAAGTCGATGTTCAGTGTGGCAAGTGGCGTATTCCCACTATTCCCTTCTCCATAACTCGCACCGGCATATCCTATCGAATCGGCGGTCAGTGCACTGCCTGCCTCAATTACAATAGAACTCGCCCCACCATAACTGAACAGCTCTATGTTGTTAAAAACAGCAGTGGCACCATTGCGCAAAATCAATGTTCCCGTTCCCATGTTTTGTGGCTGATCGGCCGCAAGCAGGGCGCCAAACGTCAATCGACGCTGCCAATCAGATCCCGTCTGCCCCAGTGTCCCGCCATCCTGGATCAGCGTCCCATTGCGAATCATGGTAAAAGTGGTCACATTGTTTCCAGTCAAGGTCAGTGTCCCCTTGCCCTCTTTGGCAAAAACACGGGCGCCATTGTTGACTGTGATATCCCCAGCAACAGTCATTCCACCTGGACCAATATCAAATATCAGCCCCTGGCCAGTCCCACCCCAACTGTAAGGAATCGCTCCACCACCCTCCACGATCTGAATCGGCATCCCAATATACACCTCGTACGCACTGTCATTCACAATTTTCCCGCCAACTCGAATGAGATTTCCGTCCAATTCGAAAGCAACACCTGCCGTCTCCGCAAAAGTGATCTGACGCAACAGCAGATTGGTCAGATCATTGGCAGTATAGGCGTAATTGCCGTCAAAGATCAGGCTATCGCCATTGGCTGGGGCCGTATTGGTATCCCAGTTGGCTGTCCAGCTCCAGATATCGGGGGAAATTTCATCATTCCTAACCCATGTATGAGTCATCTGTGCCACCAAAACAACAGGGGCCATCAGGAAACCGGCACACAGAATAAGTGTTTTTTTCAAGCTGCGTTCTGGAGCACGTGATAATGCAGTAGATATCTTCATAAGGAACAAAATGCTATTAGACTGCGATTGTGGAGTGATTAGAGATCGTAACCGCACGGGATTGCCGCGCTTGTAGGTAATCCTCCTCAAAAACAAGAACAAAAACAGATAAAAACCACTTTACTTAAAAAAGGATAAATAATATCATAAAAACAATAAACCAATGAAGACTGAAACTCCACCAGTCGAACTTTCCTACTACCATTGGCACCAATTTCACGCGAGTTTCGACTGGATCTCTCACAACGATGTAGTCAGGGACACACCAGCGAGTTACTCGGATGCCTTGTCTCCACACTATATAGCAACTTGGGTCATTAGTGGAACCATCCACAAACAGACTCGCCACCAATCACTTAAAGCCAGTGCTGGGGAATGGCTGTTTCAACAACCGGGAAAAAACATAGCCACTACGCTCATGGCCGGCTCCACCCATCTGGAAATCGGTTTTTCGATTGAATGGCAGGGAGAAGGCAGCCTCTATTTGCCCCCCAAGCAGGTTTTTTGGAAAACCACAACTCAGCCGGAACTGGAAGAAAAAGCCATACGTCTGCGCCAACTCATGCGCACTATAGGCCCCAGAGTATCCTGGGACTACGATATGAGAAAGGCCAAAACAGCAATGGGTGTCTATCTGCAATATAATCACCTGTTTTTCGACTGGCTGGCTTCATGGGAAAACACCCAACGTCAACACGGTATGGGTTGGTACTATGCTAAAAAACAGGATGAAAAGGTCGCCAATGCCATGCACTATCTCACAGAACATCCGCTACATTTGCCAGTCAATATCGATGAAATGGCCAAAAGTCAGGGGATCAGTACGGTACACATGATTCACTTGTTTCGCGAAGCCTATCATACCACGCCCAAAGCCTATCGAATGAAGCTCAAGCTCAAGAAAGCCCTTCACGAACTACAAACCACTCGGAAGGAAATCAAGGAAATCGCCAGCGGACTCGGTTACAGTGCCCCCTGGTTCTGTATCTGGATCAAGCAGGAAACAGGCAAAACACCCACCGAAATCCGCAACGAAGGATTTTTGGATTAAGAGTGTAGGAGCGGCGCAGTCCCTGTCGGGGCTCGCGTGAGCCTCTCCTCTCGTTATGCGCTTTGTGCCTTTGTGAGAGCCCTTGATTTTCTCCTCATTGCTAATTTCTTGATCTCCGCGACTGTTTCCCGATACAGCTAATCGCATGCAAACCACACGATTAGGAAGAACCGGGCTGGAAGTCAGCCGTCTGTGTCTGGGCACCATGAATTTTGGGCCACAGACCAGTGAAGCCGATAGTCATCGCATCATGGATGCCGCGCTGGAACGGGATGTCTATTTCTTTGATACCTCCAACAACTATGGAATGCAATGGGGAGACGGAGTCACCGAAGGCATTATCGGCAACTGGATTGCCAAGGGAAATGGTCGGCGTGAGAAGACCGTCCTCGCCACCAAGGTATACAATCCCCTGCTTGGCTACACCGAAAATGCCAAGGGACTTTCTGCCCGCAATATCAAGCGCAACTGCGAAGCTTCACTGAAACGATTGAAAACCGATTACATCGATCTCTACCAGATGCACCACGTACACAGGGAAACACCGTGGGAGGAAATCTGGCAGGCAATGGAGCAACTGATCCGCGAAGGAAAGATTCTTTATGTCGGCACCAGCAATTTCGCAGGCTGGCACATAGTCGATGGTCAGCACCATGCTGAAAAACGCAACCTGCTTGGCCTGGTCTCCGAACAGTGTCACTACAACTTACAGCAACGCAGCGTGGAAACCGATGTGCTGCCCGCCTGTCAGGCCAAAGGAATCGGTATTCTGCCGTGGAGCCCCCTGGCTGGTGGTGTTCTTGGAGGCGCTCTGCAGAAACAGGAAAAAGGCCGCCGTGCTGACATGCAGAAACAACAGTATATTGAAACCCTGCGGCCACAACTGGAACGCTGGGAAGGTTTCTGTCGCGATCTCGGTCACGACCCGTCGGAAGTTGCTCTCGCCTGGCTACTGCACCAGCCTGCCGTGACCGCACCGATTATCGGCCCGCGTACCGTTGAGCAACTGGACAGCAACCTGCGTTCGCTGGAAATCCGTTTCACTGCCGAGCAGTTGTCCACCATTGATCAGATCTGGCCTGGTCCAGGCGCGCAGGCGCCAGAAGTATTTGCTTGGTAAAGTCGCACACACGAAGGCGCGAAGGAAAAGAATTCAGGAACCGCAGATGGCGCAGATTGACGCAGATGACAGAATCATAGAATGGAGTTGTCTTGCAAAGTCAGCGAGAAATCAAATCTGTCAGCTGTTGTCCAATGGGCTTATTTAAAAGCCTGATATGTTTCCACGGTTTCTATGCAGGAAGACTTTTTACAAAAATGCCTTCGCTGCGTCTCTCCTTCACGTAAGATTCTGATTATCCCTTCTTTATCTGCGAAAATCCGTGCAATCCGTGGTTTCTTAATTCTCTTCTTAGATGCCCGTTCATATCGAAATCAAAGTGATCCCGAATGCCTCGCGCAATGAGATCGTCGGTTGGCAGGAGCAGACACTGAAGGTCAAGGTACAGGCGCCGCCGGAAGGAGGCCGTGCCAACGATGCAGTTCTCGCTTTGTTGGTCGAGGCCACCGGCATCCGCAAAAACGAGATCAGTCTGGCCAGCGGAGAAAAGAGCCGAAAGAAAGTCGTACGCATCCAATCATGGACCGACACCGACCTACAACGCTGGCAGGAAACCAAGTGAACCGCAGATTCGGACAGATGAAATTTCGGTTGCGCGCAATTTTCCATTGTCCCACCGATGGATATCAACAACCCTGTTGACGTATGCCGCCAGTACCGGAAAAGAAAAAGAAAGTCGACTATCAGGCGCTGACCAGCCCATTCATGCGTATTCCTCACATGGATATTCGGGCAGCGCGACTGTTACTCGATCTCGAATTTCAGGATATTTTCAATCTCATGGGCCGATCCCCCGAAGTACTGATGGAGGAAGCGTTAAAAAGGAAACTGGTCACTCAAGCAGAACTACTACCCCACCTGCGCATGGCTGTCTATTTCGCCGAGAATGATTCTCCAGAGCCCGCCAAACTGCATCCTCACGCATGGATGCAAGATTAAGGAACCACCGATTTTACAGATATCGTAAAGCCGCCCCTACAAGAAGAAACCATACAGAGAAATGTTTCTGCCTTATATTCATCACGCTCTCGCGTGAGGCTCCTCGTCTGCGATAATCTGTGGTTCCTTTTTCGAACTGTAACAGTATCTACGGCCAGGTTGAATTTTTCCCGAAACCGACTATCTTAGACTCATGGATATCGCGCTTGATCTGCCTGACGTACTTCCCGTAATGCCACTTGGCAATACGGTATTTTTCCCGCATGCGGTGCTTCCTCTCCATATTTTTGAGCCGCGTTATCGCGAAATGCTGAACGATGCACTGGCCACGCATCGAATGTTTATTATCACTTCCGAAGCTCCACCGCAAACGTCACGCAAGGTGGCCACGGTAAGTCTCATTCGTATCTGCCGAAAATCTCAGGATGGCACATCTCAACTGATCCTGCAGGGCCTTGCCAGAGTGCGAATAAGCGAATACCTGAATCATCTTCTTTACCAGCAGGCGCGCATACAAGCTTTCCACACGCCCCCATGTGATGATCAGGACAGTTTTCCCCTGCACTACCGCACGTTACAATTAATTAAACGTTTTCTGCAAATACAGGGCGCTTCCAGCCATCGGGCAACGGACATCCTCAAACAGATGTCCACACCCGATGCCTTTCTGGATTTGGCCAGCTACCTGATATGCCGCGACAGCAGCATTCAGCAACGCCTTCTGGAAACCCCAAATCTGCTGATTCGTTACCAGCTAATGATATGCTGGCTCAGTCAGCAGATTCAGGATCAGACAGGAGCCCCGACGCCGCGCGTCAGGAAACAATAACAACTTCCTTGCCGATGCGGCTGGACTCGTAAATCGCGTCCAGAATCTTCTGCACCACCAGGGACTGCTCAGGTTTCACATAAGGCTCCTCATTGCCCAGCACGACATCAATAAAGTGATGCAAACGGCCTGTACTGACCTTTGGTGCGCGCAGTGCAGGATTACCCTTCACATAGGCTTCACGACCCTCGTAGTAAATCTGCAGAGGATCAGATGTCATACCTGCTTCCGTACCAAACAACTGAATCTGGCTGATGTGGGGCTCTGACTGGTGAATCGCCCAAGATGATTCCAGATGCACCGTGGCGCCGTTCTTCATGCGAATCAGGGCGAAGGAGAAATCTTCTACGTCGAATGGCTTCGAAGGATCAATCTCCGACATTCCCCAACCTGCATTGCCCATACCACGCGGTCCGA
>CAZYDZ010000066.1:0-3421 GCA_964646535.1 uncultured Opitutaceae bacterium | reverse complement strand
AACCGACACAGGCTCAAAATTGTTAATGACTCCCAACACTGCATCCAATGCGTGAACACCAATATCGTAGGAGCAGCCGCCGCCTGCCAGCTTCTTTTGCGTGAACCAACTGCCAATGCGAGGAATTCCAGCACGACGACGCCACGCTGCCTTGGCATGGTAAACCTTTCCCAGAACCCCCTCTGCAACAATCTGCTCCATGGTCTGATTCAATTGCGCAAAACGCTGGTTCTGTCCAACCATCACCTTCAGTCCCTTGGCCACTGCGGTATCGTAAACTTTCTTTGCATCCGCATAGGAAGTCGCCATCGGTTTTTCCAGCAACACATGCTTCCCCGCATTCAATG
This sequence comes from uncultured Opitutaceae bacterium, assembly GCA_964646535.1. Classification (GTDB taxonomy): domain Bacteria; phylum Verrucomicrobiota; class Verrucomicrobiia; order Opitutales; family UBA2995; genus CAZYDZ01. Next base: position 3,074 of record CAZYDZ010000066.1, on the reverse strand, counting down.
CGTCAATGGCCACACTGGCATGCAGAAAATTCGGCAGACCAATCGTGACAATATCGATATCCTTGCACGCCAGCAAGTCCCGATAATCCTTGAACTGCTGGGGGACTCCCAGATCGCGCGCAAACGACTCGCGTCTGGCATCATCAATTTCCGCAATTGCCACCACATCCGCTCGGGGATGAGTGCGAAACTCATGTACGTGGCTGTGGCCAATCGCGCCACCACCAATGATTCCACAACGAAGTTTGGGTAGTTCTGTCATAGCAACCGTTCTTCTGACGGTTTTTGCCATAAGTCAAACTGAAAAGGGCGCCGTCGTGAATGACACTGATTTTCCCATGTAGGAGCGGTGTAAAGCCGCTCCTACATGGGAAAACAATTAGAACGGATACGGTTCCTTGGTCTCTATTGGCAATCCCAGGATTTTCCTCGCTTTATTGACATTTCTGCGCAACACCCGCGCATCCGCCGAGACCAGATTCAAATGGCCCATTTTGCGACCAGTGCGTGCTTCCTTCTTTTCATACAAATGTAAGTGGGCGCCTGGAATTGCCAGCAAGGCATTCCAATCAGGCTCTCCATTCTTCCACGCATCCCCAAGCAGGTTCACCATCGCGGCAGAAAAGCGCGCAGTGACCTCCCCCATTGGCAGTCCGCAAATGGCCCTGATTACCTGTTCAAACTGACTGGTTGCGCCACCATCCTGACTATAATGACCGCTGTTGTGTGGACGGGGAGCAATTTCGTTCACCAGCACCCGCCCATCCAGGCACCAGAAAAATTCGATGGCCATCAGTCCCTCCAAGCCGATTTCCCTGGCCATATCGGTTGCAATACGGGCCAGCTCCGAGCGAGTCTCTTCTTCAGGAGAAGTTTTCCATACCCATGAAGTATCCAGAATATGATTACGGTGCTCATTCCAGATTGCGGGATAAGTAACGGCGTTCCCCGACGGACTCCGGGCTACCAATACGGACCATTCCCCCCGAAACTCAATCCATTTTTCCGCAACCAGCGGAAACTCCTGTAATTCGCTTTTTACAGTGCGCAATTCTTTTGCAGTACGAATTTTCCATTGTCCCTTGCCGTCGTAGCCACTCTCGGCCGTCTTCAAGACCACAGCGCCGCCGAGAGCCTGCACGGCATCATCCACCTGGGCGGGAGATTCAACCACCAGAAAGGGAGCGTGGGGGAAATGGTGCGCACGCAGAAACGTCTTTTCCCGCACGCGATTCTGAGCTGTTTTCAATACCTGAAAGCCAGGACGCACAGGAACCCACTGTGCCAGCATCTCGGCTACCGCATAAGGCACATTCTCAAATTCCAGAGTCACTACATCGCAACGCGAGGCAAACTCTTTTGCGGCACCCTGCTGCTGCCAGGGAGCCGTTTGTATCCAATCCGCCAAACCATGACAGCAATGAGACGGCAGCGGCTCCCATACCACAATTCGATACCCCATGGCGCGAGCAGCCAGGGCCAGCATACGCGCCAGTTGTCCTCCTCCAAGAATACCTATCGTCGCGCCAGGAAAAATCATGACTCAGGCAAAGCCTTGTTCAACACCGTTTCAGTCTGATTTTTACGAAACGCATGCAGTTGGTCACGCAGGGCACTGTCTCGCAGCGCCAGCACCGCCACCGCGGAAAGCGCCGCATTGGTCGCTCCACTGTGGCCAATCGCCAGGGTGGGAACAGGGATTCCCGCAGGCATCTGTACGATCGACAACAACGAATCCATTCCATTCAACGCCTTGGATTGGACTGGAACACCAAACACGGGCAGAATCGTGGAGGATGCCACCATGCCAGGCAGGTGGGCCGCACCACCTGCGCCTGCAATAATCACCTGTAAACCGCGCTCCTCCGCCTCTCTGGCGTACTGAAACAGCAATTCGGGCGTACGGTGTGCACTGACCACACGCGCTTCATAAGGAACCCCGAACTGTTTAAGAATCCCGACAGCGGCGGACATGGTTTCCCAATCGGAAGTGCTCCCCATAATCACACCCACCAAAGGCTGTTCTACGCTGTTTGACATGCAGGCGTTATAACAGAATCCACAATCCTTCATCAAGGGAATAGAATGAAACCATAGATTTCACCGATTGTCGCAAAAGGAAAAGAAGAGTCTCTCACAAAGCACACTAAGGGAGAGAAGGAGTGGCTTCTGTGTCTTGGTGAGAGACTTTTCTTTTCTGTGAAAACCAGTGAAATCTGCGGTTTTTCCATCATACTATAAAACATATGCGCCTTGAATTAACTGCGGGTTCCTGCCACACTGCACCCTTTTTCCAACATGATTACTCTCAAGGATGTCTTTTTGCAGTACGGGGAACGGGTTTTGTTCGACGAGATTTCGGTTACCATTGGCCAGCGCGACCGCATCGGATTGGTCGGTGTTAACGGGTCAGGCAAGTCCACCCTGATCAAGGCATTGCTCGGCGAGGTCAAGCTGGATGACGGCGCCATTGAACGCCCGGGGTTTGTGACGCTCGGCTACCTTCCGCAGGACGGTATTACAGCCAAGGGCAAGACTTTGTACAAGGAGGTGGAATCTTCGTTTGAGGATGTATTGACCCTGCAAAAAAAAATCGATGCGGCCACTGAGCGCATGTACGAGATCGATCCGCAGGAGGAAGAATATTACGAACTGATCGACTCCATTGGCGAATGGGAACAACAATTGGAAAACCACGAGCCAGAAAAAATGAAATCACAGATAGAGCGAATTCTGCTGGGACTCGGTTTTTCCATGAAAGACATGGATCGGGATACAGGAGAATTTTCGGGCGGCTGGCAGATGCGAATCTCGCTCGCCAAACTGCTGCTGGACTACTCGAAGCGACACTTCAGAGGGCGTCGTCCGCGATTGTCTGAGTAAGCTGCGGTATCGCACAACTCGCGAAGCGCTGCCGGGCCGACCGGTTCCTTTGCCACCCAGGGCGTCAGCGCCAGCCGCGATGCGAACTGCTCCCGGACTTTCTCGATCTGTGCCAGTTCCGAATGGGCACGAGCGGTCAGGAGTGGGTCGGTCGGTCCGGCTGCGGCAAGCGACGCGTTCAATACCCACGC
>CAZYDZ010000065.1:0-10996 GCA_964646535.1 uncultured Opitutaceae bacterium | reverse complement strand
ACCAGAAAGGCAAGTGCCACTCCCGCCAGAAGCCCTCCCAGTACGCCTGCGGCCATATTGAGAATAACGCGTGGAGAACTGGGGTTGGATGGAGCGACGGCAGAATCAAGAGGACGCGCACCAGGTGATTCGAATCCTGTCGAGAGTACATTGATACGCATGTTGCCGACAATGTTGGCATACAGTTTGCGTTGAACATCGAGTTCGACGGCTTGGGCTGCATACTGAATTGCCAGCCTCCCAATATCCATGACCAGCTTTTCCTGTTTTTTCATGGCTTCAATGAGATCGGCTTGATTGCGCTGCGTGCGAAGCATGTCGTTGCGTATTTTTTCAATGGCCGAATCCAGAGAATTGCTAAGTTCGCGCTGTGAAGACTGAATCCTCTCCATGAGTTGCTGCATGGTCGGATGACGCGGGCCATATCGCTGCGAGAGCGCGGACTGTTCAATCAGCAACTGTGTGATGCGCGACTGCAACTCCTGTACCAGAGACAACTGGTTCATGAACGGAAGATCCGTCAGCGGCTTACCATCTCTCAGGGAGGATTGGATCTGATCCCAGCGGGTTTCCATGTCGCGCAGCAAGGTGTTCTGTGGGTCATAGGTAGCCTTCATTCGGTCCAGGGTAGCCTCTTCGCGATTGGTGGCCTGATTGATGGAAGTCGTTCCTGCTTCTTCCTGCAGCTCAATCATTTTAGCCTGGATTTCCTTCATCTTTTTGAGCTGATCGGCAGCCTGCTGTTCCAGATTTACATTGTTTTTCAGGTTGGCATCAATCTGCTGGGAAATGTTGTAGTTGATGTATTCATCCACAAACATATTGGCGACCATAGCCGCAATTTCTGGATTGGGGTGAGAATAGGAGACATTGATCAGGTAACTGGATCGACGTGGGGTGATCAGGCGATTTTGTGCCAGAATTCCAGCGGGGCTGAGGACACCTTCGAAGGGAGCAAGAAACTCTCTCAAATCCCTGTCCTTCAATCGTTCAGATACTTGTTGGATGATTTTGGCGCTTTCCAGGATACCCAGTTGGGTATTGATTTCCTCGCGGGATGCATTGGCCCCTCCCGATGCGCCACGCCTTGCTTCAAGAGAAGCCGTCGCTGTGTAGATCTTGGTGGTATTAAAAGTGTAAATGGCGACGGCTGTAACAATCAGGACAAAGGTCAGTATGATGTACCACTTGCGTTCGTTCAGGATGGACAGATAATCGCTCAGATTGCGCTGCTGGTGGGGACCCTCCTCATGGCCGTCGTAACCGTAACCGTAGCCATAACCATAGCCGTAGCCACTTGAAAGGGAACCGTAGCCACTAAGCTCCTTGGGCCGGTTGTTCGGGGTGTTTTGCTGCGAACTCATGTATGATTAAAAAATTCTCTTCTCTACCGTAAGGATATCACCCTTTTTCAACTGTGGATCTACGGTGCCTGAACGGCCTACGATGCGATGATAATTCACTTCGAACGTACTGGTTTTCCCATCTTCTTCCGTGCGCTTGATCGTCACAATGCCACTGGCCATCTGTGTTAGCCCGCGTGCGCGTGCGATTGCCTGGGTCAGGGTCATTTCCTCCTCAGGCGGGAACATGATTTCTCCCTGGCTGTGCACATGTCCGTTTACTGTGACACGGCGCTCCGCATAGTATTGCATGATGATGGTGACATGCGGGTTGACCAGAAAGCCGTCTGCAAGCAGATCATGAATCAATTTCTGGGCATCACGGACGGTTTTGCCAGACACTTCCACGTTGCCAATTAGAGGAAGGTTGATCTTCCCCTCCGCATCAACCTTTGCCCTGGTATTCAGATCGGGTTCGCGGAAGATGTGTACTTCCAGCATGTCAGACGGGCGTATCACATACAACGCACTGGGGATGTTTCCAGTGGATTGGGTGGCGGATGACGGTGCGGCGGTGGATTCTGCGGCAGAGGATTCAGATGCTTCTTGTGCAGCTAGAGAGACTCCGATGACACAGAGCATGGATATATAGGTAAATGCTTTCATGCTTTGTACAGATTTGCTGGAAAAAAAAGGAAGGTCAATGGAGACCTTCCTTTTTCGATGGAATATGTACTCCTGCCTGATACCAACAAATTAGTAGCGCAGACTGGCGCTGATATCGAATACGTTGTTGGTATAGCCCAGTCTGTTGATCGTGGAATCGTTGACCTGCAGGCTGTATCCAGCGGAAAATCTCAAATAGCTTTCAGGAGTATAGCTGACTCCCACACCGACGGAAGTGATGTGATCCGTGCGGCCCGAACTGTCCTTGTAAGCCTGTTCGGTATATCCAACGTGTGCGTCTGCGGACCAGAGCGGATTAATATCATATTTTGCAGCCAGGGTTCCTCCTGTCTTGTCTGTGATACTGCCGTTGGCCGCTGTGTTGAAATCCTTGGAGAAAGCCAGTATCAGACGTGCTTTCGGGGTGAGCAGGTAACTCAGGTTGGCATCGGTGCCCAAGCCGCTGCGACTCTTTTGATGTGATATGTCGACATAGTCGTAACCCACGTGGATGGACCCGTTCAGGCGTGGCAGGATTTCTCCGCGAATCCCCACATTGAAGAAATGGGTCTGGCGGTTGTTCCCTTTGCGCACTGTTGTGTCCCGGAAACGGTAACCCACGCTCAACGCATAGTTGGGAGTGATGTTGTAATAGAGATTGAGTGGAATGGTAATCTTTTCTGAATTGCGGAAGGTGCTGTGCTTATAGACGACCTCATCATAGCTAATACCCGTTCCCAGACTGAAAAGAGTGGAAATCTTATATTCTCCTGCAATTGCGAGGTTGGTGATCTCTCGCTTTACCAGGGTGCCGTCCAGACGGGCATCCACTGTGTTCTGTTGGATCTGTCTCCAACTGGCGAGTCCGTTAACGTTGTAACGGGCTGTCTCGTAACGGCCTTTCAGTGCGAGATTGGAGTTGGACGTATCCAGGTTGTTTTTGCTGGCATAGCGTACAATGTCTTCGCGGTATTCGAAGACCAGGCTGGCGGCTTTGCGGTCAGCTCCTCCGAAATCAATCTCCACACCAGGGGAGATTGTCGCGGAATAATCCGACTGCTTGTTGGCGTCGCGCAGATAGATGTTGTCTTGGTACTTTCCTGTAACGCTGAGCAGGGCTCGTACGTCCGCATGTTCCCCAACGGATATGAGGGGAGGATTTGCGGTGAGAGATGAAACGGAGGCGGCTCCGACTAAAAAGTTGAGGAGAATATGCTTTGCTTTCATGGAATATGATTTGCCTTACGTCGAGAAAACTATGTTGTATTAGAGTTACGTTTGGAGGTATTTGTCAACATGCTAACTAAAGAAAGTTAACTTTTTGCTGTAGTGCAGCTACTATTCCAGTTTACATCCGAGCGATTGTTTTATTGTATCAGATGCCCACAAATGACCAGTTGTCGTATATGAGAAAGACATCCAGAGCCTCTTCCCCCAATCCCTCTACTGCCAGAAAGGTACATTCGCGCACTTTGCTGTGGGGGCTTCTTGTGTACAGGCGCAACAGGCGGGGAGAGATGGCTGTTCGCCCGGTATGGAAGAGAATCGGTATATTGTCTGTAATCCTGCTGGTGACTGGAATGGTTGTGGGGTACTTTGCCATGTTTGTGTTCATGCGACACATCCGGGGTTGGGATTTCATCAGCCTGTGGGATATTCGCCTGTTGCTCATGAGCCCTTCTGAATTTCGGAAAAAGGTGGGGGATCATCAGTATGGGCAGGCAATGAAACTGTTGGAGGAGAAAAATTATCGTGAGGCCGTCATGCACGCGCAGCAGGCGGTCAGACGATCTCCTGGCAATCGGGATGCGCGTATTCTGTTTGCACAGATACAGGCCAGTATGCTGCGGCGCCCTGATCGTGCTGCCCAATTGCTGATGGACGGGCTTCAGTACAAGGACTTTGATGGGCAATATCTGAAGATGCTGATGGAGATCCTGGCGCATACGGAGGATGATGACGCGATTATTCGCTTGTATGAGTTTTTACAGGATCAGCCTGGGGAGCGTGACGAGATTTTTCTTCTTGTACAGTTGGCAGCGGCCAACGCACATTTTAATCAGGGGCGTTTTGATGAGGCGTTGAGGATGCTGGATGAGATAGACCCTCGTCTGCGTTTTCAGGCGGAGGTGTTGCGTGCGCGTGTGGAATGGGAACGCGGCTATATAGGAGAGGCCTTGTTGCGTCTGGAGAACCTGTACAATCGGGCAGGGCCTGAGAGATCACGGGTAGCGGGGCTACTGATTGGTTACTATCGGGAACTGGGGCGTCTGAAGGATGCCTGGATGATGGGATTGCAGCGCATGTTGGACACTCCGGGGGATTTGGATGCGCGTGTAGACTATATGCTGACACTGCATGAGATGGGAGATCAGGATGGTATTCGCCGCCAATTGGAGAGTATCTGGGCAGGTCCGGTCAATGAGAAAACTCTGGATATGCTGATGATGCTGGCCATTCGTACTCACAATTACGATCTTGGTCTCAGGGTGTATGAAATGGAGAGCAAGAACCCGAGTCGGGTGTTGGAAAACGGGCTGCGTTTTGCAGAGTTGAGCATTGTTTGTGAACGCTATCGGGAGGCTCTGGATATTTTGGAGAAAACCGAGGCGTCCATTGCAGAGCTCCCTGTGAATATGAGGCATTTCTTTGATGGATTGAAAGCCGTGGCCTATCAGGGTCTGGCGCAGTTCGATCAGCGCGATATCTATATGAACCGCTTTTTGGAGAATCCAGGTCTGCGCCCGGTTCACTATTCTGCGGTGGCTACGCGCATGATGGATATCAACGCCTACGATTCCGCCGAGAAAGTTCTTACGCATGCGCTGGTGCGTATGTTTCCCAATAATCGCACGATCTTAACCCAGCGGCTGAATCTTTATTTGGATCATCCCAATGAACAGTTGGTTGACGATTTGTCATCTCTGCTGAAGCAGAGGCGACTGCCGCGCGAACTACTGGTGCGTTCCTATCAGGAACTGGCACGGGATCGCTTCCTGTTTCTTCCCACTAGAAATTCTGTGCTGGTGCAGTTGGAGCAGATTCTGAGCGATTATCGCCAGGGATAGGCAGGTTTTCCATTTTTCTCTTGAGCGCTAGGCGCGCCTGTCTCATAAACAACCATCCTATCCAGGCACCCATAGTTCAATGGATAGAACATTGGCCTCCGGAGCCGAAGATTTGGGTTCGAGTCCCGATGGGTGCACCATTTGACTCGTTAGGGTTAAATAATAAAGGCGCCCCGTCGGAGCGCCTTTGTTGTATATCTAAATAGAAGGGAGGAATTCCTTATTCGAAATAAGGAGACAATGTTTTCGCCACCACAGTCTTGCTGAGGCGTACGTATTTGGGCAACCCATGCTCAGCAGGGACTGCCACCTCGCCCTGAATCAGTGGCAGTGCATACTTGGTGAACTGATAGTTCAAGCTGACACCGTCTTCGTTAATCCAGTTGGCCGGAACCACTTTGACTCCGTTGGCTACGGAAGAAAGATCCGTCAGACCTGTTTCGAAAGAGTAGCCGTCACCGTCACCGCGGATCAGGGTTACCATCTTGTCCGTGTTGCCTTCCACCGCTGCGCGTACTGCGGCCTGTCCCGCGGCAAACGCTTCATCATTGTCGGTCTGTGAGGAATAGTGGGCTGCGGCACGCTGCGGAATACCCAGCTTGGAGGCGCGGGCTTTGATTCCGAGGTTTTTCTCCACCAGATCGCGCAGGTATTCGCCTGCACCGCCGAGCTGCATGTGCCCAAACGCGTCTGTGGAGCCCGATGAGGTGGAAATGAAGTTGCCGTCCTGGTCAACGAGGCCTTCGCCTACGACGACCACGCAGTATTTTTCCTTTTTCAGCACCCGCTGTACATCTTCAATGAATTTCTCAGGAGAGAAGGGCACCTCTGGCAAGTAAATCAGGTGTGGAGGATCGTTGGGCATGTCGCGGCGTTTGGCCAGCGTCGAACCTGCTGCGATCCAGCCTGCATTGCGCCCCATGACTTCCAGAATGGAAACCAGATCGTGCTGCCCCATGCTTTCGTTGTCCAGCGCCAGTTCCCTGACTGTTGCGGAAATAAACTTGATGACGCTTCCATATCCAGGGCAGTGGTCGGTGTTGACCAGATCGTTATCAACGGTCTTGGGAATGCCGATCACGCGCAACGGATAATTCTTCTGCTGAGCCAGCTTGGAAATCTTGTCGGCGGTATCCTGGCTGTCGTTTCCTCCTATGTAGAAGAAATAGCGGATATTGTGTGCCTCGAAAACCTGTAGTACCCGCTCATAGTCAGCCTGGGTCTTCAGCTTGTAACGGCAGGTGCCGAGCGCGGAAGCAGGGGTGAAGCGCAGCCCGCGGATGGTCTGCTGGGATTCTTCAGCCAAGTCGATCAGGCTTTCGTTGAGAATCCCGAGTACGCCGTTGAGCCCTCCATAGATCTCCTCGATGCATTCGTGATTGAGCGCTTCGGTGATGACCCCGGCCAGGCTTGCATTGATCACTGAGGTCGGCCCACCAGACTGGGCAACCAGGCAATTTCCGATAAGTTGTTCTGCCATAGTAAACGTTAGTTGGATATCAATCTAAAAGGAGAGAGCATGCAGGGAGGATAAATTGCTTGGCAACTATTTTATCGTGAATCTGATAAAAGAGACGATTTTGTTGTGCCGTGTAAAAGCGCTTCCGAAAAAATCAGGTTCGGCCTCTGTGGTGTGAAAGGTCGTTTCCTCTTAATAAGTACGCAAAGAGCCCAAAGATTTTTGAAGAAGGATAGGATTCCATGGGTAGAGAGCAGGGACTTCGTCATATTGACGCCTCATTAGGATCTGGCGGGGCAGTCTTACTCGTGCGAGCTCAGTGCCATGCTTGGAATCCTTTCATAGTGCTATAAGAAAAAATTATTCCTGGCATTATGTATTATTATGCATTGATCAAACTTCCGTGTTCCCCTCTCTTATGTGGTACTACTGTTGACAATATAAAACGGTCCTATAATATTGTCTGTATAATCACCCTCAAAAACCTCTATTGTCCCATGAAAATCATGGAAAAATTATTCCACCGTTTTACCGGCACCTTCATTTCTGCCCCTATTCGTTGCTGGCTTGGCGTGGCGTCTCTTGTTATGGCAACGGCTAGTGTCGCACATGCGGCGGAACACTATTGGACGGGTGCAGTCGATGGCGACTTTAATAACGCAGGAAACTGGACTCCCACGGCGGCTGTGTCGGGGAATGATACTTGGCTGTACTTTGGCGAATCCGATCAGTACAACGTCGTTAGCGACGGAGGGAACTTCAACATTCGTCGCCTGATTTTTCAGGATACTGCGGAACAGGCTTATACCTTGTCAGGTACCCGGTATTATGCTGGCAGCGGTCTGCATGCGTATCTCCGTATTACCAACGAAAGTGCGTTTACGCATACCATTGCAAATGGGATTCATTTCTCCCCGGTCATAGTCGCATTTCACTCGCTGGAGCGTGGCGGGTTTGTCTGGACGGGAAGCTCCTCGAATACGGGAGGCACATTGCGCAAGATCGGTCTGGCGAAAATGACCATCCGCGACGGGAACCACAACAACGCGGGAACCAGCCGCATCAGCTCTCTCCAGTTATTCGGTGGTGAGTTGGAGTTGGATTTTAATTCGAGTCTGGATCTGGGGTCGGTTGCAGGCCTTATGTTTCAGACTACGTATGAGGGTACCGAGAATAACGCTGGATACAATCCAACTGCAATGTTGGGTTCGACGTTGCGAATTCTGGCCAACTCCAGTGGCGCCACCAATGTATCTCTGGGTAATGTCACGTTTACTTCCACTGGCTGGGCCGGGCACGCCAGTGGGGCAGGCCACCGGATCATCCTGGATTCCAATGGTGGTGCGGGATTGACTCTGGCCCTGGGCAGTATCGCCGGCACGACCAATTCCACGTTGAATATTCGCTTGCTGGGGGATTCCTCTGTGACTGCTACCAGCCTGGCCACAACCAACGGGGTTTCCCGGCGTGCCACGGTCACCTCGGGAGGAATCACTGGCTTTGCGATTTTGGATGGCACTGATCTGAAGCGAGTGGATACGAGTACCCTGACCAACCTGCCGACATCGGGCCTGGACACCACCACTAACTATCGTATTGCTGCTACGGATTCGGCGAGTATTACGATCACTCAGAATCTGTTGATTAACACACTGACCATTCAGCGATCCGGATCGCTGAATAATTCAGCTACCAGTGCGTACCTCGATTTTGGGGCATTGCTGATTGAGGAGGGTGTCGGGGATTTCTGGTTGAATACGCGTTATCGGGATAACCGTCCCGATGCTGGTAACAATGTTGGTTATATTCACCATTACGGCGATGGGATTTTATACATAAACGCAGGTGTCGGGTATTCAGGGGGACCTCATACAGAGATGGTTGTACATAAAGCGGGTACGGGAACCGTGGTGGTGACCGATGCAGCCCATTCCAATGGATTGGGCAGGCTTGCGATTCACGAAGGCAGGTGGATTACACACAGCAGCATGACCGGGCTCTCCTCCGTGAATGTCAGCAACGGCGGGGTTTTAGGCGGAACTGCTACTGTGGGAGGTGCCAGTACAGGTGGGTATAATGCCAATGGGCAAAATGGTATTCATTTTCATGCAGGAAGCATGCTGGATGCCGGGCACAACCTGGATGATAGCAAGGGGCTGACTCTGGTGGGTGCGGTGGCATTTGCCCCACAATCCATTTTTGCCATGACCATCGGTGCGGCAGATGGCAGTACCACCTATACGCCAGTGCATTTTCAGCGTGCCTCTGGCACTGGCAATCTTCTGATCGACGGGGATCTCTTGCTGACGCTGGATAATTATGACCCCGAGATTGGCGATATCATTACCCTGTTGACCTGGAGTTCCGATGTCACCCGTGTAGGAACGTTTCGATATGCCAATGGGCAGAAAATTGAGTCAAACCTGTTGTATGTTGATTTTTATGAGTTCGCGATTACCTACGACGATAGCGGACGCTCCGTTTACCTGACCATGATTGCTGTACCCGAACCAACGACGGTAGCGTTGTTGGCAGGGCTCGCGCTGGCAGGGCTGGTGTGGGTGCGACGTCGGAAGTAGAAAGGGTGAACATAAAAATGTGAGCAGCCTGTCTTTGTGTCGCGACCAGGCCCACACCACATTCGATTCGCAGCGTAAAGCCGCTCCTATAGAGTAGCGGCTTTACCACAAAAAAGCTTAGTATAGCGGATGAGCCTGCTTTTGGCGCTGACGGTAGGAAAAGACCTCCTTGTAGCCCAGTTCGCGCAGGATACCGATCATGCTCTCAAAGTGTTCACCAACCCGCTCAGGGGTGTGTGAGTCCGAGCCGAGCGTGATTCCTATGCCCATGTCGGCTGCCCATTGCAGGATATCGGGGCCTGGGTGATATTGGAATATCCCCTTGTGCAACCCGCTGGTGTTGATTTCGATACAGCCGTCGCGGGATTTGACGGATTCCAGCATTTCCTGAATCTCCTTGCGGTAATCGTGCGGATTGAAAGGAGTGACTGTCCCGTAAATCTGGATCAGGTCGGGGTGGGCGACACTATCGTACAAACCACTGGCAAATCCGTCGCGCACATCCTTGAAATACCGGGAAATGATTTCCTGGTCTGTGAGAAGGCTGTTCTCCTTCAGCCAGTTACGGTAACAGGGGAGTTGGTGGTGTAATGAACCCAGTACAAAATCAAAGGGTTCTTCCTGTAGAATCTCCCGCATGATCGTCAGGTCTTCCGCAATAGGGGAAAACTCCGCTTCTATGCCATAGCGGACTTCCACCCCACATTGTTCGCCAGCGATACGGGCTCGCTCAACCCACTCCCGATAGTCCACAAGCTGATCCCTGCTCATGCGGGTCCTTCCTCCTGGATTGTACGAAATCACCTCCATCGGGATATGACAGGTGATGATAATACCCGATAGCCCTTTGGATGCTGCTGTATCGACGAATTGTTCTGGTTCTCCCACACTGTGACCGCAGAGCGGAGTGTGCATGTGGCTGTCGAAAACTTTGGCTTGAATCATGGTTGCAGTCGGGTGAGGGTCCAGGTCTGATTCCCGTTCAGGGTGTATTCAAGACGGTCGTGTAGACGTCCTGAACGACCCTGCCAGAATTCCACGGTAACGGGTTTGATGCAATACCCACCCCAGTGTGGCGGCGTTGGAATCTCACGGTCTTTGTATTGGTTCATCAAATACTCCATGCGTTGATCCAGAACTTCCCTGGATTCAATGGGCTGGCTTTGCCGCGAAGCCCATGCCCCGATCTGGCTCTCCCTGGGGCGTACGTGAAAATAGGTATCCACCTCTTCTCTGGATAACAGGGATACCGTGCCGTCTATTCTGATTTGGCGCTCCATCTGTATCCAGAAAAAAAGGACACTGGTATGGGGATTGGCTTGAAAATCCTTTCCTTTAGGGCTTTCCAGGTTGGTGTAGAAGGAAAAACCGCGTTCGCTGTAATCCTTCAGCAATATGGTGCGTGTGCGCGGCTTGCCGTGCGCGTCCACGCTGGCCAGCGTCATGGCATTCGGTTCCGAAACACCACATGCCATGGCCTCTCGAAACCAATGATCGAATTGCTCAATGGGGTTGGATGCCATCTCTGACTCCAATAGCCCGCCGCGAGTATAATTCTGGCGAAGATCATGAAGGTTTCCATTCATACGGAAACCAATACTGTTCTTTTATTGTACAGGAATCAAGCGTTCCCCAGCCAGGGTTCCAGTTTGCTGCGCAGGCCTTCTGGCAAACGGCTCAATAGGCTGGTGTCTGCCAGTTCAAAGTGGGAGCTTTCCCATGCGGGGCATACGGTTGTTCCAAGAAGCGCCCATGTGCCGCCGGGCTTCAGGTGCATTCCCTGCCATGTCCCCGCCGGAATAAGGACTTGTGGCTCTTCTCCCAGCTCCACGCGATTGCCCAGCGGCGGGTGATGGACGACGGCTTCTCCTTCAGCCCAGG
>CAZYDZ010000064.1:0-11004 GCA_964646535.1 uncultured Opitutaceae bacterium | reverse complement strand
GCGGACGGGACCGTGACCATTGAAGGGTTTGCCCGCGAGCCGGGCTATCGTACCAAGATTGCCGTACACAGTTCGGATCCCAAGGTGGACCCGGTGGGAGCCTGTGTGGGCGCGCGCGGCGCACGGGTGAAGTCGATTGTGCGTGAACTGGGCGGGGAAAAGATTGATATCGTGCGTTACTTCAGTGAACCGGAAGCAATGCTGATGGAGGCAATTCGTCCTGCCGTACCTCGCAATATGCAGGTGGACCGGAAAAACAAGCGTATTTACTTTGAAGTAAATGAAGAGGATCTCTCTGTGGCGATTGGGCGTAGGGGCCTGAATGCCCGTTTGACCTCCAAGCTGATGGGCTGGCGCCTGGATATTGCCAAGGAAGAGGTGCAGAAGGAAGATTTTGATTCCCGCAAGCAAGCGGCGGTCCAGGGCTGGAATGCGATTCATGGAATCTCTCCTGCAACCGCAGAGCGTCTGGTGAAGATGGGCTTTGTCAGCCCTGAGGTCTTTATCGATGTGGATGCAGACGATCTGGTGGAAGAGGGTTTCAGTCCAGAGGAAGCGACCGAATTGATCCGTTTGGTTGAGGAGTACAGAAACCATTCGCAGGTATGAATACCGTGCTAATACCGTGGCTGTGTCCCGAATCCAACGAACAACTTTTTCATGAGTATCCGAATACATCAACTTTCCAAATTATTAGGCCTGGAGAACAAGGAGCTGATTGTTCTCCTGCAATCCAGAGGGTATGAGAATATTCGGACTGCCTCCAATACCGTTGATAAAATTACGGAAGAATCTCTGATCGAAGAGTTTAAGAATAAAGCGACAAAGTCGGAAACCCCAGCCGAAAAGCCGCCTGCGAGGGTGGAGAGCGAGAAGGAAAGGGAGGAGGGAAAGAAACCTCATGGCGCTCCACGCCTGCCGCCAGGGGTGTTTGTAAAGACAACGGAGGATATTCGCCGCGAGAAGGAAGCCAAAGCCGAAGCTGCCCGTGCAGCCAAGCAGGCATCCGCACCGGCGCCGGTTCCTGTTGTGAAAAGTGCGCCTCCTGCGCCATCCGTTCCAGGTGTGGGTACAAGGGTTTCTCCGCAGCAGCCTCCCCATGTGCGGGTGGTCCCTCAGGCTTCGCGTCCGCAGACTCCTCCTCTTGTGGGATCGCGGCCTGCTCCGTTGACTCCGCCGTCGTCGCGTCCGGCCATGCCGCCTCTAACGGCGCCTGCGAAATCCGCAGTGGCAGGTGCGCCGCGTGAAGATGCATCTCCCATACAGGGAGAGGCTACAGATGTGGTGGCAGGAAACAAGGTACTCCAGATCAAACCTCCCATTGTAGTGCGTGATTTCGCTACCATGATCGGGGTGAAACCGTTCCGTTTGATCTCCGAGCTGATGGAGATGAATATCTTTGCCTCCATGAATCAGGTGATTGAGGAGGAGGTGGCGTTGAAGATTGCGGAACGCCATGGTTTTACTCTGGAAATCAAACATCGCGGGGAGAGCAAGGCGCCAAGTGAGCAGAAGAAAAAGGAGGCGCCAGTTGATGAAAGCAAGTTTTTGGAGCCGCGGGCTCCAGTGGTGTGCATCATGGGTCACGTTGACCATGGTAAAACGACTCTCATGGATGCGATCCGCAAGTCCAATGTGGCGGA
Source organism: uncultured Opitutaceae bacterium (assembly GCA_964646535.1). Lineage (GTDB taxonomy): Bacteria > Verrucomicrobiota > Verrucomicrobiia > Opitutales > UBA2995 > CAZYDZ01. The sequence continues at coordinate 9,361 of CAZYDZ010000064.1, read as the reverse complement.
GGGGGAACACGGAGGCATCACCCAGCATATCGGGGCATATCAGGTCGAGCACAACGGGCATAAAATCACTTTCCTGGATACGCCTGGCCATGCTGCATTTTCCAAAATGCGTGAGCGCGGAACCAGTCTGACGGATGTGGTCATTCTTGTGGTGGCAGCCGATGACGGGTTTAAGCCGCAGACTGACGAAGCTCTCAAATTTGCCCAGAAGGCCAGTGTGCCATTGATTGTGGCGATCAACAAAATTGACTCCAAGGGGGCCAATATTGATCGCGTGAAACAGCAGATGCAGGAACGCGGGATTCCTCCAGAAGACTGGGGTGGAGAAACCATCGCGGTGCCTATCGCTGCCATTAAGGGGGAAGGTATCAGCGAGCTGTTGGAAATGGTGCTGTTGCAGTCCGAAATCATGGAACTCAAGGCGAATCCCAAGTGCCCTGCGGAGGGGATTATCGTGGAAACACAGATTGAAACAGGGCGTGGGTCGACCTGTACGGTCATTGTGCGGCGCGGCACTTTGAAAACAGGGGATGCCATCGTTGCGGGAAGTCACTACGCGCGGGTGCGCTCCCTGATCAATGACCGGGCGGAGAGTGTACGTTCGGCCGTGCCTGGAACGCCTGTGCGTGTGGTTGGCTGGTCAGGCAATCCTCCCAGTGGTTCTTCTTTTGTCACTGTTAAGAATGAGCGGGATGCCAAGAACCAGGCTGAAGAGCACGAGCGTGAACAGAAACGACTGGCTGAGCAACAGGTGACTCGCAATACCTCTCTGGATGATTTGTTCGGTTCGATTGAGGCAGGGCAGAAAAAACAGTTCCGTTGTGTGGTGAAGGCCGATGTGCATGGTTCTGTTGAGGCGATTGTCGGCATGCTGAACGGTATCAAGAGCGAGAAAGTGGATATGAAGGTGATATCCGCCGAAGTCGGTATCGTCACCAAAAATGATGTCCTGCTGGCCAGCACGTCAGGAGCGTGTATTCTTGCTTTCAATACAAAGTTGGACAATGGGGTAACTCCGTTTGCGAAGCACCATGGTGTGGTGGTCTATCAGCACGCGATTATTTATCAGTTGGTGGATCAGGTGACGGATTTGATGGCGGATCTGCTGGATCCCGAATTGCGCGAAAGCAAGCTGGGAGCCGCAAGGGTACGTCAGGCGTTCCCTGTTGCCAAGGGTGTGGTGGCAGGTTGCTTGGTCACTGAGGGCAGAATTACCAATTCGTCGCATGTGCGCGTGTTGCGCGATGGGAAACTGCTCACCAGTTCCCGTATTACGGCTCTCAAGCGTTTCAAGGACGATGTGCCCGAGGTCCGCGCAGGCACGGAATGTGGTATCCGGGTGGATCGTTGGGAGGATTTCAAGGAAGGCGATATTCTTGAAGTGTACGAAGTAACCAAAGTGAAATCTTCGCTTTGATCCCTGTGATGGCGTGATATTACGGTTGGGATGATCTAATGAGCCAACGCACTATACGGGTAAATGAATTGATCAGACGGGAGATCAGCGAGTTGCTGCACACCCGTTTCAAGGGGGATGCGGTACTCATCACCATTTTGGATGTGAGTACCAGCCCTGACTTGCGCAATGCCCGTGTTTACTATTCTGTTCTGGGTGGAGAAGGAGCGGAGGCTAAGGCACGTCGTTTTTTCAGAGACCGCGCATCAGAGATTCGCACGCATGTCGCAAAAAAAGTGATATTGAAGTATTTTCCCGTATTTGAGTTTGTATATGATCCATCCATTCAGCGAGGTATGCAGGTGACCCGGATCCTGGACGAATTGGATATTCCGGAGGAGAAGCAATAATGAGTATGTATTATCCTGAACAATCGCAACGATTTGCATCCTGGTTGAAAAGCATGCAGGGTCGTTCGCTTGTTGTAATCAGTCATGCCAGACCAGATGGTGACAGTATTGGCAGCCTGGTGGCTATGACGCGTCTGCTGCGGGCGTCGGGAGTGGATGCTGTCGGCGTCAACCCTGACCGCGTGCCGCGCGTATTGCGTTTTTTAATGGAGGGCACCGAGGTCTATGAAAACGGCAATATTCCGGAGGGCAGGGATGGCGCGGTTCTGGTGGATTGTGCGGACCAATTTCGCATCGGTAAGGAACTGTCGGAGAAACTGCCCGTATTGACGGGCAATATCGACCACCATTTGTCGAATCAGGGATTTGCCGATCTCGATTTGGTCGTGCCTGATGCGGCGGCAACGTGTGAGATTCTCGCGGGTTTGGCGTTGGATGTGGGGTTGGAGATTGATGCGCGCACGGCGGATGCGCTGTATGCGGGTATCCTGACCGATACAGGGCAGTTTGCCTATGGCAATACGACACCCCGTTCGTTTCAACTGTCTGATATTCTAAGCCGCAAGGGAGCCAATACGGCGGTTGTCGCCAGTCAGCTCTATGAAAACGAAACCTTTGAGCGGATTCGCCTGCTGGCTCGTTTCCTGTCGCGCCTGCAGCTTTACGAAAACGGCAAAATCTGCATGGGGTATGTGACGCAACAGGATTACGACGAAACGGGGACTGCGTCAGAAGATGCAGAAGGTTTTTCCAGTTATACCCGTTCTTTACAGGGTGTGGAACTGGGGGTTTTTCTGGAGAGCAAACCAGAGGGGATCAAAGGGAGTTTTCGTACACGCACACCTGCAATACGCGCGGATTTATTGGCAGCACGTTTTAATGGTGGTGGTCATGCGTCTGCTGCGGGGTTTTATGTCACTGGACATACGATAGAGACGTTGTGGCAGGAAATCCTGGTTGCGGCAAGAGAGTGGTTCATATCATGAGTAGTCCATCGCGTTCAACAGGCCATGAACTGGAAGGTATTCTGCTTGTGGATAAGCCACAGGGGCCGACCTCTCACGATATTGTTTCCCGGCTGCGCCGTAAATTGCAGATGAAACGAATCGGCCATGCAGGCACGCTGGATCCGATGGCGACAGGATTGCTGATCATGTTGATTGGCAAGGCAACCAAGGCTTCACAGTTTCTGATTGGACAGGATAAAATCTATCAGGGCACACTGGAACTGGGAAAGTCGACAGACTCACAGGATGCGGATGGCGAGGTCGTGGAAGAGAAGCCCGTTCCAGAGCTGACGGAAAGCCAGGTGCTGGAGATAATGTCAGGTTTTCTCGGCGACCAGTATCAGACCCCGCCAATGTTTTCGGCTAAGAAAATTGACGGAGTTCCCTTGTATAAACTGGCGCGCAAGGGAGAAACGATAGAGCGGGAACCCCGCTTCATTCATGTTCGCAGGTTTGATTTACTGGAGATCAACATGCCCGATATTCGTTTCGAGCTGATTTCATCCAAGGGAACCTACGTGCGCACTATAGCGCATGATCTGGGGCAGCGGGTCGGTTGTGGAGCGCATCTCAAACAATTGCGACGCACAGGCTCAGGAGATCTCCGTATTGAACAGGCGCGTACGTTGGAAGAAATCGAATCTTCTTCCATTACGGAAATTCGCAGAATGTTGCTTCCTGTATACCAGGTGATCCCTTCGTATTTGTTGTGAAACGTGTTGTATCGGACTCTTTGGAGGGAGAGTTGCCCCTGTTGGGAACAGGGCCCGTGTTTTTGGCGATTGGCATGTTTGACGGTGTGCATACGGGACATTGTGCGGTTCTGGAATCCTGTTTGCGGGATGCTCGTGCCGCGGAGGGGAGAGCTGGTGTATTGACTTTTCAACCACACCCGAGTCGATTGTTTCATCCTGATCAACCCGTCCTGCTGATTCAGGAATTGTGGATGAAGGAGATACGCCTTGCGGGTATGGGATTTGATTTCCTGATTGAACAGCGTTTCCATGAGCGTTTTGCAGCAATCAGCGCGGATGAGTTCCCGCGCGCATTGCAGCGTGCAATCCCTGATTTGAATTCGGTGTATGTGGGCGCCAACTGGTGTTATGGCAAAGGACGCACGGGGAACGTGGACAGTCTGTCAATGTCCCTGGCGAAACCGGGAGTTCGCGTGGTTTCCCTGCAGCGGGTGGAATTCGCAGGAGAATCGGTAAGCAGTACGCGTATTCGCAGGCTGCTGGAAGAGGGGAGGATGGAGGAGGCCAATGTATTGCTGGGGTATACCTATTTCTCCCGCGGTGTGGTCGTTGCGGGGCGTCAGTTGGGGCGTAAAATTGGTTTCCCTACACTCAACATTTCCTGGAATCCCGAACTGAAACCGCGCTACGGAGTGTACGAAGTGCAGGTGGAAGATGGTAACGGACACTCAATTGGCAAAGCCATTGCCAATTACGGAGTGCGGCCAACGGTGCAGGAATCTGCCAGCGAAGCCATTCTGGAGGTGCATTTGTTGGAGAGAACGGATTCCCTGCCGGGTCCTGGAGATACTTTGCAGATTAAATGGGTGCGTTTTGTGCGCCCGGAGATGCGTTTTGCTTCGATCGAGGAATTGAAGGAGCAAATTCAGCGGGATGTGACGATGGTTCAACGTTGAAATTGCGGGGAATTCCTGTCACTAAGGATATTTTGCTCATGAGTACTGTTCGCGTACGATTCGCCCCCAGTCCCACTGGTTTTTTCCACATCGGCAGCGCCCGCACGGCCCTGTTCAACTGGCTGTATGCAAGACATACGGGTGGAACTTTTGTATTGCGTATTGAGGATACGGACCGCCAGCGCAACACCCGGGAGGCGTTGGATAACCTGATTCAGAGCATGCGCTGGCTCGGGCTGGATTGGGATGAAGGTCCTGATGCAGGCGGGGAATACGGTCCCTATTTTCAGAGTCAGCGCGCGGATATCTATCGGGAGTATCTGGAAGTCCTGCGGGCTAAAGGGCGGGTTTATGAACAGGACGGAGCCCAGTATTTCAAGATTTCAGGTGAACCGCAGGAGATCAACGATGCCATCCGCGGTAAAGTGGTGCGAACGGAAGAAAAGGACTTTGTGATTTTCCGTTCCGATGGCAGCCCTGTGTTTCATTTTGTAAACGTGGTGGATGACATGCTGATGAAGATCACCCATGTGATTCGCGGTGAGGATCACCTGAGCAATACCTCCAAGCATGTGGAATTGTTCAAGGCGTTTGAAGCCCCGTTGCCCATATTTGCCCACATCCCATTGATCCTGAAGCAGAATGGACCGGGGAAAATGAGCAAGCGTGATGAGGGGGCGCTGATTGAAGATTACCAGAAGCGTTACTACCTTGCGGATGCCCTGCGCAACTACCTCTGTTTGTTGGGATGGTCGCCGAAGGATGATCGCGAAGTATTGCCACTCGACGAAATCATCCGTATTTTCGACCTGCCTGGTATCAACAAGACCAATGCCCGCTTCGACGAGCGCAAGATGCAGTTTATCAACACCCAGTATCTGCGCGCGCTGCCGCCGACTACATTCTGTTGGTTTTGCAGGCCTTACCTGGAGGAAAAACAGGCGATTCCCGAGGGGACTACTGAAGACTATTACCAGCAGGTGATGGCCATCTGTCAGGAAAAAGTGCGTGCGGTTGAGGATTTGCCTGAGTTTACCCGTTATTTCTTCTTTGAGGATTATCCCGTGGATGAAAAAGCATGGGAGAAGATTACCCGCAAGGGAGACCCCCTGGAACGCATTCGGGAATTTCTTGCAGGACAGTCACAATTGACCGAGTGGACTGAGGCATCGCTGGAAGGATTGGTGCATCTGTTGTCGGAGAGTAGCGGAGTCGGCACTGGAGAGTATATCCATGCTGTGCGCTATGGAGTTAGCGGACAGGGTGTCGGCCCGGGTGTGTACGCCCTTCTGGCTACGCTCGGACAAAAGCGTACGCTGGACCGCCTGAACGCTTTTCTGCAACACGCAGCCCAATAGGTCCTATGGGTCCTATGGGTCCTATGGGTCCTATGGGTCCTATGGGTCCTATGGGTTGCGTAGAGTCCAACCACCCATCTTTGTGGAAATCTTTCATTTGTGCAAATTCGCACTTGCTGAAAGAGAAGGAAGACTTCTTTTTACTGATATGGAGAGTTTTATACCAGTGATGATCCAAGTGGCTATTGCGGTCGGTTTGGCGGCGGTGATTATGTTGATCAGCCACCTGATTGGTCAGAAAGCGCGCCGCAATTTCATTGGCAATTCGGCTTATGAATGCGGGATGTTGCCAGAGGGGAAAACGCATTCCCGCTTTGCTGTGAAATTCTATGTTACGGCGATGCTGTTCATCCTTTTCGACATTGAGACCGTATTTTTAATACCTTGGGCGGTTTCCTTCCGGGAATTGTTTGCGAATGGCGTACCCGTGCTGATGCCCGTTATGTTCTTCCTGTTGGTTCTCGTGGTGGGATTGGTCTACGAAGTACGCAAGGGAGCTTTGGATTGGGAAAAGTAACATGAAATTAAGCCAATTCATTGCGAAATCCCGAATTATTGACCTAGAGTCCAGGGATTTGCGCGGTGCGCTGGAAGAGTTGTTGGAGTCTGTGCCGCTGGGCAAGACCAGTACTCTTGAGCGGAATAAACTGGTGGAGGCGCTGATGCAGCGCGAGAACACCATGGCTACCTATCTTGGCAATGGCGTGGCGTTGCCGCATATCCGCATCCCGATGAAACGCAGTTTCATGTTCGCCGTAGGGCGCAGCCGTGAAGGGTTTCTATATGAGGGGTATCAGGAGAAGGAACCCCTGCACCTGATTGTGGTATTATTGGCCAATGAAAGCGCCCGTAATTACCTGCAGGTGCTTTCGTCACTGGCACGTTTATTCCGGGACAAAAGTCTGATTCAAAATCTGGTGGACAGTGCCACATCATCGATTTTACGCGATCGGGTGATGCGCGTATTCGGTGGCGTTATGGCGCGCCCCGCGGGTAAACAGAACAGCATCAATCGCCTGATATTGAAGCAGGCGGAACGTGTCGCCAAGGGGAGCAAGTCCTCTTCCGTGTTGGTATTTGGAGATACTTTTACACATGGGTACGGCTTTTCATTTTCGTTTCCACAGATGAAGACGGTGCTGGTTACCAGCAATGCGGGGGACAATGTATTTGAAAAGAAACAGATCAATGCCACTATTCAGGTCGGGGTTTATTCGCGTCAGCGGCTGGCGCAATTGCGCAGTGCCATCCTGATCGGGTTGACTCGCGGATTATTTACCTTTAGTGATCGCCTGACTTGTGTCGGCGGGCTTCCTGGCAGCAATCAGTTTGATACGGTAGTGATGATTGATATTGAGCGCGAATTTCAATCAATCATCACCGAGCAGGGCAGTATATTGCCGCCTGATGTGAAGCCAGAGGTCTTTGAGCGCGTGATCGGAATTGCGACAGAGCTGGCGGTGGAAGGCCGTGAGGGCCATCCAGTGGGGACCATGTTTGTCCTTGGCGACCACGCAAAGGTGGAGACCATGGTCAAGCCGCTGGTATTGAATCCGTTTTATGGATACCCTGAAGAGGATCGCAATATCTTGAATCCGTTCATGGACGAGACCGTGAAGGAGTTTTCCTCCATAGATGGGGCCTTTATTGTAAGGGGAGACGGAGTGATAGAATCCGCCGGCAGTCTGGTGCATGCGCCTGATTATGTGCATGAGCTTCCCAGCGGGCTTGGAACCCGCCATGCAGCGGGCGCTGCAATATCAATGGTCAGCGAGTGCGTGGCCATTGTAATCAGTTCCAGTACGGGGCAGGTGACGCTGTTTCGCAAAGGAGTGATGTTGCCATTATTGGAAAAGTCGGTTTCTGGGACTCATTGATTGTGGTTTCGGGTGACCCTGTTGTTACAGACATTACTTCCAGTGTTCGGTATTTTGTGATCAGCACGCTGATTTCGCTGCTGACTGTTGACTGGATTGGTGTGGAAAATTTCTTTCTTCCGATAGCCAAATGACAGGTTTCGGGCTTGTGAAATGGCGTCATCCTGTTGAAATAGCCAAATGAAAATTTGGATGATATCCCCTGAGGTAACCCCATTGGTCAAGGTGGGAGGTTTGGCCGATGTTGTTGGGGCATTATCAGTGCAGCTTGCCAAGGACGGCCATGACGTACGCATTGTCTGTCCCCGTTACAGCAAGATCCAGTGGCAGCCCGACTGGATACAGGGAAGGGATCCACTGGTGGTCCAGGTGGGGAATGAGGGTGAACACGCGGGGGTATGGCAGACCACGTTGCCCGGGGGGCAGGTAACCGTCTACCTGATTGAGCATTGGGGATATTTTGGACGCGGCGAGGTCTATGCGGATGTTAACGGAGGATACGGTGACAATGATCGGCGTTTTACGTTTTTTGCGCGCGCCAGTGTGGATTTATTACATTATTTGAACTGGTTTCCCGATGTGGTGCATTGTCACGATTGGACCAGTGGTCTGGTGCCCGTGTATTTGAATACGACGGAGCGGTTTACCCCGCTGGGCAAAAGCCGTTCGGTATATACCATACACAATCTGGAGCATCAGGGGATTTTCGGCCGTTGGGTGCTGGACTATGCGCGTCTGCCGCACAATCTGTTTAGGCCAGATGGTTTGGAGTCGCTCGGCGCCTGTAACATGATGAAGGGAGCTCTTTATCACGCCCGCAAATTGACTACTGTCAGCCCCACCTACGCGCGAGAGATACAGAAGCCTGAAGGAGGGTGTGGGCTGCATCATGTATTGCGGTTCAAGGCAGGAGATCTGGTGGGTATTCTCAATGGGATTGATACGGAGGAGTGGAATCCGCAGAATGATCCGTTGATTGCCGCTCCGTTCAGCGCGCAGGATCTTGCGGGAAAAGCAGTATGCAAGGCGGCATTGCAGAAGGAAATGGGGCTGCATGAAGATGCCCATGTGCCGTTGTTTGGCGTCGTCTCGCGCCTGTATGCGCAAAAAGGCCTGGATTTGCTGCTGGCAATCAGCCGCAAGGCGCTCGACACCATGAATATTCAGTTGGTGCTGTTGGGTGCGGGAGATGCCAGCCTGCAGGAGCAATTTCAGCAGTTGGCACGGGATTACCCTGGCAGGGTATCCGTCTATATCGGCTTTAACAATGCGTTGGCCCACCAGATCGAGGCAGGCAGCGATTTCTTCCTGATGCCGAGCCGGTTTGAGCCATGCGGGTTGAATCAGATGTATTCACAGCGCTATGGCGCGCTCCCCATTGTGCGCGAGACAGGGGGACTGTTGGACACGGTGGACCAGTATGTGGAAGGAACTGGCAAAGGGAGTGGGTTCAGGTTTCAGGATGCCACGGCAGATGCCTTGTACGACACCATAGGGTGGGCCTGTTCCACATACTATGACCGTCCTCAGGAGCTGCAGCAACTGCGCTGCAATGCGATGGCAAAAGACTTCTCGTGGAGATCCTCTGCTGCAATGTATGAGATGGTCTATCAATGGGCCACGCAATGAATGAACCAATCAGGCAGCATTGACTATGTTTTG
>CAZYDZ010000063.1:0-11335 GCA_964646535.1 uncultured Opitutaceae bacterium | reverse complement strand
TTTCCGATATTATTGGGGGAGCTGGCAGATGAGTTGAGCCGAAGGGGGCATAGGGCGGCTCATCGTTATTATTACGCATCAGAACGCTATCGTACTTCAAAGGGGTGGTGGCGTCGTTTTCGGATGCGTGTGGATTTGTATGTGTGTTATCCGTTGTTGCTGGTATGGCATGTGATGTTTCGAGCCGATCGGGGTACCGTGGTGGTTGTGACATCGAATACGTTTTATACACCCTTGCTGACAACGTTGGTGGCCCGCTGGAGAAGGATATCGGTTGTACATTTGTTATACGATACCTATCCAGACGCCCTGATTGAATCTGGCAACCTGTCCCGTGGTTCGTGGGGAGCAAGAGTTATCTCCTGGATCATAAGCAGGACGTTGCGACGTTGCCATGGCAATGTATTCATAGGAGAGCGGCTGCGGCAACATGCAGAACAACAGTATGGGGAAGCCAGAAATTGCTGTGTTATTCCTCTGGCTGTTTTGTGTCCTGAGAAGGAGAGTCTTAAAATTGTCCCTGGGGCAGATAAGGAGAGAATCACCATCCTGTATTGTGGCAATTTCGGGCATTTGCACGATGTGGAGACCCTTCCCGGCGCCTTGCAGGGACTGGATCAGGAAACATTATCACGACTGCATATTCGGTTTCATACCAGTGGTGGCCGACGCGAGGAAGGGTATCGGTTGTTGGAGAAGGTGCAGAAACAATATCCTGATTTAAAAATGACATTGGGAGATTCACTGGGCGCCAGTGAGTGGGAAGAGGTGATGCGTGATACGGATGTCGGATTGGTGACTATGCGCGCTGGTGCGGAAAAAGTGCTGTTTCCCAGTAAAACTTTTTCTGCGATGGCAATGGGGCAGGCAATACTGGCAGTCTGTTCCAGTCAATCAGACCTCGCTGACCTGGTGCAAGGTTCAGAGTGTGGATGGCAGGTGGAGCCTGGGGATATTCAATCGCTGCAGGAGGCGTTGCGCGATATTGTCAGCAATCCGCAAAAGCTGCTCTTAAAACGGAATCGGGCCAGTGATTATATTCCTGAACATTATTCCATGGAGGCTATTGCGGATCAGTGGATCGCATATTTGAAGATTGTGGACTGAGTGGGCATAACGTACGTTTGAGAGTAATGAGTGACAAAATATGGGTTACGGGAGCGACTGGATGGGTGGGTGGAAAAGTCTGTGAGTATTTGCATCAGCGCGGCTTTGAAGTCGTTGCGACAGGGACTGGATCAAAACAGGATGGCCCTTGGTCTTATTATGTACAGGCGGATATTGCACAGGACTCGGTGATTAATCTGTCGGATCATCCGGCGATGCAGGGAGTGTCACGACTCATTCATTGTGCTGGATATGCCCATCGTCCACACGAAACAGAGGAAGAACAGAGGAAGTTTCAGGAGATTAATAACCGTGGCAGTGCACGGGTGCTGACTGTTGCAGAGTGTCTGGGGATTAAGCGGGTAGTCTATGTCAGCAGTATCGCGTTTTACCGATGGAAAGGCGACCAGGCGGTGCATGAGGATTGCGAAATGAAAACGACTACCGCGTATGCCTGTTCCAAACTGGAAGGGGAGCGGCAGTTTCAGGAGTGGGGGCTTGATTGGTGTGCGCTTCGTCTGGCCACAGTCTTTGGAGCGGGGGATCGCGCGAATTTTGCCAAACTGGCCTCCGCATTGGCGCGGAAGAGATTTATTATCCCAGGTAGAGGGGATGCCCGTAAAAGCGTGATTCCAGTCGACCTGGCAGCACAAGTGATCGCTGAAACCGCATTGCTCCCATCCATCAAATACCGTATCATGAATCTCGCATTGCCGGACGCGCCGACTCTTCATCGAATATGCATGGCGTTTGTGAAGAGTTGTTCTTTCCCCACGCCTGTCAGCGTTCCTTCCTGGCTCTTGCGAATAATGGCGTATGCAGGAGATTGTCTCTCTCTTATTAGGCCTCAGTTTTCGTTAACAAGCCGTAATCTTAGCAAGCTGACAACGTCCACATACGTAGACACCACGCGCATCCAAGAGGTTTTCAACCAACTGGACTGGGGTACATTTGAGGAATGGATCGAGAAAAGCTCCGGGTATTATGCTTCGTGAGAGGCTTTTTCCCCAGGAGACTGGAGCATTTGGTAAAACTCAGAAGATTTGATCTAAATCAAGACATCACGGGCAGAAATTAGGCATATCTTTATTATTTTGATACTGAGTCTTGGTATCCTGAAATGACTAATGAAGTATCTTTTTGAAGATATGAAAGTTGCTGAATTCTGTTCATGAGTTTTTCCTCTCCCACTGCAATCACGAGCGAAGCGGATACGATTTCCGTATCCACCCCGCTCATTCAGCGTGTCTCTGTTCTATTTCTGCTTTATTTGGCACAGGGAATCGCCATGGCGCTGACCACCGTCAGTATTCCGATTCTGCTGCGCGCGCAGGGAGCCAGTCTGGAGGCTATTGGCTGGTCAGGCGCCCTGATGCTGCCCTGGTTTCTCAAACCCCTGTTGGGGGCGAGGGTGGATCGACACTGGATCGGCCGTTGGGGACGCCGCCGCACCTGGCTGCTTCCCACGGTAGGTATTTCCACTGTGGCCACTTTTTTGTTGGCGGGTTCTTACCCGCACGTTGAAACACGTGACTGGTGGTTGCTATTGCTGGTTCTGAATACATCGGGAGCCATTGGGGACATCGCGCTCGATGGTTATGCCACGGACATTTGCCATCAACGTGAATGCGCATGGGGTTCCTGGGCGCAAACGGGTGGCACTGCCTGTGCCATGTTTCTCGGTGGGGGAATCACCCTACAGCTCATTGGTTGGATCGGTTGGAGCCAAACCCTCTCTTTGTTGGCCCTGGTAAATTTGGCCGCGTTTGTCATGCTCTTATTACATCGCGAACAGCCGCGATGTTTCTCCCACGATGCAGCTTTGCAATCCCCTCCGGAAAACCGACTCCTGTCAGTAGTGCGCGCACCGGATGTCTGGCGTTCGGCGCTCTTACTGGTGCTATTGGCCCACTCGGGCTTCATCGGTCATGGGATATTCAATGCATTGCTGGTGGATCGCGGAGTCTCGCCTGCGCAGATCGGACAATGGACGGTCTGGTGGGGAGGCCCTTTCCGCTTGATCGGTACCCTGGCCTGTGCCGCCTGTCTGGCCCGTTGGTCGCTGCGCCAGTTATTTCCGATACCTGCTGTGTTGAACTTGCTGTTTGCCATTCTGTTGGCCAGCACAGTAAGCTGGTCAGGTTGGCCGAATTGGTATCCCGTTGTCATTCTTATTTCCATTCAACTGATCACTGGTTGGTGGACCGGCATGCTGTTCTTTGTCATGATGCGCCGCAGTGCCGGCGCCATGGCTGCCACGCGATTCAGCCTATTCCAGAGCGCGACCATGCTGACCATTCTTTCCGCAGGACCGATCCTCGGCAATATCGGTGACCGCAGTGGGTACGACGCCTTGTTTACTCTCAATGCAGGAAAAATCGCGTTGGCCGCGGTACTGGCGTGGTGGCTTTTGCCACGCCGACCGTAGGATTAACTACGGATTGCACAGATTTTCACAGAGGATTTGAAAACCTTCGTGTGAGCCTAGCCCGTATCCGCTGTCTGTGTCTGAGTCTGTTTGCAGGCGATGCGAAATTGACGCGGAGTTTGTCCTGTCAGGCGGGAGAAGGTTTTGGAAAAGTGGAATTCGTCGTAAAATCCGAGTAGCTCGGATATTTCCTTGTTGGTGAGTTGACGCATTGCCATCAGGTGGCGCGCCTGCTCAATTTTTTGTTTCATGGCATAGTGAGCGGGAGGAACGCCCATGTAATGCTCAAACTTTTTGCGGAATGACTCGTACCCCATACCACAGACTGTAGCAATTTGTGCAATGGATTGATTCGTTCCTTTTTCCAGAATAGAGCACGCACGCGTGAGCCAGGCGGGATAATGGAGAGAGGGATTCTGATGATGATTAAAGATTTCACTCAACAGGTTTTGGAATAAACAGATAGCCTGTAGACCCGTGCAATTGCTTCTCTCTGTTTGTTTGAAGAACTCTCTCAGGCGAGGCACCCCTTTGGCTGGAGGTAGCCAGTTGCCTATAGGACGAGTTGATGAAAAGTATCCATATTCATGCCACAATTCAAAAATTGGCCCGCGAAATGTAATATAGACCTCGTGCCATTTTTCTCCTGGAAGTGGGCCGTAGGAATGGGCCACTCCCGGGATGATCAGAATCCAGGTTCCAGGAAGAACCGTTTGTTCCATTTTAGTGTCACGATAAAATCCTTTTCCAGCCACCATATATACAAGCGCCCACTGATCAAATACCCGCAGTTCGGTTCCGGCAGAAAAGGCAAGGGAAGCGGCAGAAGAGACGGAGCCGATTCCCTCTTGAAAAGATGGAAGACGTGGAATCCAGTTGCGCCAGCGATTGAGGGCAGGAAGAGACATTTTACCATTTTATCCATGTTTTTTACCACAAAGTCCATTCTATAATTTTAATATCTTTGATAAGATTGACTCATGAGTACTGCATTGGTTTGCACCATACGTTCTATGGGCCGTGATCTGGATCTTTCGCCAGATACCTGGGGTGAATTGGAAGATTCCTCCATGCTGTTGGGCGATGTTGCGGCATTGCGTACCAAAATGGAAGAAGATGGGTATCTGTTTTTGCGCAATTTCTTTTCGAGGGAATTGATTTATCAGGCCAGATTGTCGTATCTGGCAGAGCTTAATGCACCTGCTGTTTTTGCGGAGCCCCTGGCAGAGGGACGGCTGTTGCCCGATGCTTCAATTCAGGGGCTGTCTCACATGGCGGTAAAATCTAATGAAGCCGTTAAACGGGTGGTATTCGGTCTTGAAATCAAGGCGTTTTACGAAGCATTTCTGGGTGGCCCTATTCGACACTTTGATTATATATGGGCGAGGACCAAGGGTAGGGGATACGGGACAAACCCGCACTGCGACATCGTCTACATGGGCAGGGGTACAAACCAGCTTTATACTGCGTGGATTCCTTATGGGGATATTAGCTATGATATTGGTGGATTGATGATTCTTGAGAAGTCGCAGCAGCACACGCATAAAATCCGCAACTATCTGGAATTGGATGTGGACACTTATTGTGAGAATAAGCCGGATCGCCATGGGTGGAAGTTTGGCGGAGCCTTGTCCAATAATCCTGTTTCCCTGCGTGAAAAGTTTGGTGGTCGTTGGCTCAGCGCTGAGTTTAAGATGGGGGATTTCCTCACGTTTCGGATGGACACCATTCACGGGAGCATGGATAACCAGACCGACCTGATTCGCCTTTCTACCGATACCCGATACCAGTTGGCCAGCGAGCCCGTTGATGAGCGATGGGTTGGTGAAAATCCGATAGCTCATGGACCGGACAGCAAAAAGGGATTTATCTGTTAAGATTGCAATAGCGGCGATTCACGTTCTTGTTTGGGTGGATTTCGAACAGACTCCATACTGATTTCTTCCAGCGACTTACCCTTGGTTTCGCGCAAGTAGCGTTTGACGAAGATAAAAGCGATCAGGCCGAAAAAGGCGTAGAATCCGTAAGCGGCGCCCAATCCCAGATGGTCTTTCAAGGAGGGGAAACTGATGGTAATGAGAAAATTACTACTCCATTGGGCGAGTCCGCAAATTGCCAGTGCTGCGCCGCGAAAACGGTTGGGGAACATTTCTCCCAGCATCACCCACATCACGGGGCCCCAGGAGAGGGCAAAGAAGGCAATGTAACCGTTAGCGGCAATGAGAGCCAGCAAACCGCTGCCGCCAGTCAAATTAAGTTCTCCTGACGTTTGTGTGCTGTTCAGCGAAAAGATAACAGCCATTACCCCCAGTAACACTCCTTGCCCCAGAGCGCCGATCAACAGGAGGGGCTTGCGGCCAATCTTATCAATCAGGTATATGGCAATCAGCGTGAACAGGATATTGACTGATCCTGAGATGACATTGGTTAACAAGGCATCTTTTTCAGTGAAGCCCGCGGATTCCCACAGTACTTCGCCGTAGTAGAAAACCACATTGATGCCCGTCATCTGCTGTAATATGGCGAGCCCAAGACCAGCCCAGACGATCGGATGGATTCCTGAGTCAGAACGAATATCGCGCAGACGCGGTTTGCGTTCCTGTGACAATGTGGATTGGATTTCCTGAATGGTCGCATCAGGTGAGCTATTGCCGAGATGAGTCAACACCCGTCGCGCAGCATCCAGTTTGCGTGCGGTTACCAGGTAACGCGGGGATTCAGGTATGAAGAACAACAGAATCAGGAACAGCAGGGAGGGGAAGGATTCCACCCAGAACATCCAGCGCCATGCCAAATGACCGAACCAGAAAGGCTGTAGGGCATTGCCTGCTTGTTGTGCAATCAGGTAATTGCTGAGAAACGCAGAGAACAGACCGATCACGATCATTAGCTGCTGCAAGGATGCAAGCCTGCCCCGTATTGAAGGCGGGGATATTTCACTGATATAAGCGGGAACGACCATACTGGCAGCGCCAACTGCAAGCCCGCCTATGATACGGTAGACGATGAATTCGGGTGAAGAGTCTGCAATGCCCGATCCCCATGCGCTTAACAGAAACAGAAGAGCCGCACACAGCAGTACATTCTTGCGTCCCAGTTGATCGGCAAGGGTTCCTGCAAAAAAAGCTCCTGCGGCGCAACCGAGCAGCATGGAGGCCACATTGAATCCAGTGCCGACAGTAGCCGACTGGAAAGTAACCTGCAGCGCATTTACCGTGCCGTTAATCACCCCGCTGTCGAAACCAAACAGGAAGCCACCAATGGCGGCGACCAGGGAGAGAAACAGGACTCTCCACAGGTGAATACCCGAATTGGATACGGAGGAAACAGGGAGGCGCTTGGACACAATATTTCTTGGTTTTTAGTCGCCGAGAAAGTTATCGATACTATCCATATATGTAGCCGAGCGGGATGATTCCTCATTGTTGGCGGGGTCTTTTTCGAGAGAAGAGGGTGTGTCCAGTTTCCCTTTTTTTATCTTATTGCCCGTGATACGGATATTGATTTCGTCTGCCTTGCCTTCTTTGCGCGGCATATTAGGCAATACTGCCACTTTGCCGACGTGTTCGTTCCAGTCCGAGTACGCATAGCCATAGGCATCGGACAGGTTGCGAAACGCATTGGCGTAAATATTGTAGAACTCGTTTACCTGGGAAAAGCCAACACTCAATTTTTGCATATCACTGGTCTTGATCTGGTGGATTTCCTTGCCAATCAGGTGATCGTCAATGGTCTCCCCTTTGGCTACCTTATGAGTGCTGTTGACGTAACCCAGATTCAATGCGGCGAACAAATCGCGGACTACTGATCCAGGAAGATCATTCTGTGTTGGAGTTAAGGGTTTACCGTCAACACTATATACGGGATTGGAAATGAAGATCGCATTATCCAGTGTGATGGTGGGGTCTGCCTTGGCCGGGCCCGCTTTGTAGGAAGCAGGGACGACAATCTTTTTAGGAATTGTGTCGTCATTGTTGATGCGTGAAATCACATAGTTTCCCGAATTGTCCAGTTTAGCCTCGTACAGGTATTCCTTGCCAAATGCGGTTCCATGAATCGTAAGCTTGCGCTGGTGATCATCCTGACCCGCCTTGATGGCTTTCAGATAATTGGCCATGGAACGTTTGTTCTTCGGCTCATTCTGGTAGAGATAGGGGAAATTGGTCGCACCCCGTATGCGGATGAAATTACCCTGATCGTCGTATTGAATGTATCCCTTTTGTTTGTCTTCAGGCTTGGAGGCGATTTTGGCGATCTCCTCAATCATCTTGATGTCATTATGGCCTCTCCAACCAGCCGATACATTGGGGCCGCTGATGTCGTTGCCGTTTCGTTTCAGTTGTATGAAGAGGGGAATCCCAAACTGGTCCATTGCTGTCAGGTCGGCGACATCGCCATCGGCGGGAGTATAGGTGAACTCCACAAAGTCGTGGCGCACATTGTAACCATTATTTCCTTCATGGACACCAGGGTCAGACTTGGGAGTGCCATCTTTATTGAGTTCAGCCTCATTCAGGGGTTCACCGAGGGAAATGTAAATACGCCCGGATACGAAGTTCTTCACAATCAGCTTTTTACCTTTCAGACTGGCGAGTGAAAAAGACTTTCCGTAGCGAATGTTTTCCTGATTTCCCTCGATTTTCACATTGTACGGAGCAGCTGAACGGATCCAGATGAATATCTTTTCGTCAGGATACTGCTTGTTCGTGTCGTTGGTAAAGGAGAGCTTAATAGATGAGCCAAAGACCGTGGATGCAAGAAGTAATGGAAATAAGAGGAATAAGAAACACTTCATAACAATAATCGAGTTACAATTAGTATAGTTTATGAAGCAGACGTCGAAAATGTCAACGATGGGACTGGCTGCGAAGCAGTCTGCGTTCTTCCGTCCACGAGAAAATCACGGGAACCAGATATACGGAAAGGCCCGAAAGCAACATACCGCCGAACACAGGGATTGCCATAGGCACCATGATGTCTGCTCCGCGACCAGTGGAAGTCAGGGCAGGCAGCAGGGCGAGTACTGTGGTGACTGTGGTCATGGCAGCCGGGCGAATTCTCCGCAGAGCGCCTGTTACCACATGTGCTCGGATTTCAGATATGGATGAAGGCGTTGCTCCCTTGAACTGGGTTTTCAGATAACTGCCCATGAGAACGCCATCGTCTGTGGCGATGCCAAACAAGGCGAGGAATCCGACCCAGACCGCCACGCTCAGGTGAATCGGTTGAATCTGAAACAAATCCCGCAAAGAGATGCCTGCCCAATGAAAATCCATGAACCACGGCTGTGCATAGAGCCAGATGAGAATGAATCCTCCTGCCCATGCCAGTGCGATATCCAAGAACACCAGCAGGGAGAGAGTCAGGTGTTTGAATTCCAGGTAAAGGATGAGGAAGATGAGAACCAGAGAGATTGGCAGTATGATCATTAAGCGGCTCTCAGCCCGTACCTGATTCTCGTATGTGCCAGTAAAACGATAGCTCACTCCCTCTGGCAGTTGCAGACGTTGATTCGCAAGCGCACTTCCCAGATGTTATTTGGCTTGTTCCACCGCATCCACTTCTGCGATCCCCGCCTTGCGATCAAAGATGACAAACCCCACCAGGAAGGTGTCTTCGCTGCGTATCATATCGGGGCCTTTCGTATATTGGATTTCCGCTATCTGTGACAAAGGGATTTGCGGGCCTTCGTTTCCTGTGAACAACACGCGTTCCAGGGCCTCCCAATGATCCCGTGTTTCACGCAGGTAACGGATACGAACAGGATAGCGTTCGCGTCCTTCTACCGTCATCGTGACAGGCTCCCCACCCACGGCTACGTTTAATGTATGGTGAAACATGGCGACACTGATTCCGTAGCGAGCCAGTGCCTGGCGGTTGGGGATAATTTCAATGTATGGTTTGCCGACGATGCGGTCTGCGAATACGGAGGCTGATTCCAGCGCGGGGACTTCTTTCAGCAGGGATTCTATTTGGATTGCCGTTTTTTCAATGGATTCCAGGTCGGGTCCGAACACCTTGATACCCATGGCGGCGCGTAGCCCGCTTTGCAACATGACCTGTCGCGCTTCGATTGGCTGCAACCTGGGAGCGGACGTAGCTCCCGGGATCTGAGCAACACGGACGATTTCAGCCCATATATCTTCCGGCGAACGAATGTGGTCCCGCCACTGGCGAACCAGATGGCCATGATCGTCTTTTGTGAATTCCGATTTGTAGGTGATAATGGTTTCCATCATGGAAATGGGCGCAGGGTCCAGCGCGCTTTCCACGCGTCCGATTTTACCCACTACCATCTCGACTTCGGGAATCGTACGAATTGCCGCATTTTGTAACGACAGGATTTCAGAGGCCTCTCCAATGGAGGCATGTGGCATGGTGGTGGGCATGAAGAGAAAAGAACCTTCGTCCAGTGCAGGCATGAATTCCTTTCCCAGCCCTGGAAACAGCGTACCGGCGGTTCGCCAGATCACATTTCCACGCATGGATTCAGGAACGAAGAAAAAGACTTTGCCTGTTCCCAACCAGGCCAGTATGCCCCACAGCAGAACCAGACCGACAGTGCTGAGAAACCAGCCTTTGTGGTCAAGCATCCAGCTCAGCATGGTTCCGTAGTAACGAATCAGCAACAGAAACAATCCAGTCAATACTCCTACTGAGAGAAACACGAACAGGAGGTTGCTCATCACGCGAGCAGGACCAAAAGGCTGCCATGCGCTGGATAACAGTAAAGTCATCAAGATCGCAATAACCACACAGGTTGAAATGCGAAACCGATCCTGTTTTTTCCCTCGTTTGGGTTTTCGTAAAAACAGATAGGCCAGTACGGGAACAAGAGTCAGGCTCACCACGATGGAACCGACCAATGCAAAAGTTTTTGTATAGGCCAGTGGAATGAACAATTTCCCTTCGGCGCCTTCCATGGCGAATACGGGAAGAAAACTGACCAATGTGGTTGCCACTGCGGTGAGCACTGCGCCGCCGACCTCGGTGCAGGCTCGGTAGACCACCTTCAGGCGGTTCTCTGCGGGATCGGAGCGTTCCAGATGCGCCAGTGTGTTTTCACACAGCACAATTCCGATATCCACAATGGTCCCAATAGCGATGGCAATACCTGTCAAAGCGACGATATTGGCATCAATCCCGAACCATTTCATGCAGATGAAGGAAAACAATACTGCCAATGGCATGACCGATGAAATGATGAGGGAACTGCGCAGGTTCAGTATCAGAATCACCACTACGATGACAGTGACCAATACTTCCAGAACAATAGCCTCTTCCAGCGTGTCCAGTGTCTCCAGAATCAATTCGGTCCGATCATAGAAGGGAACAATCGTGACCGCGCTGGTAGTGCCATCTGCCAATATCTTTTGGGGGAGCCCGGGGGAAATCTCCGCGATTTTTTCTTTTACCCGTTGGATGACTGCCAGTGGATTTTCACCATAACGGGTGACTACCACTCCTCCAACCGCCTCCACTCCGTCCTTGTTGAGTACGCCTTGGCGCCATGCCGGTCCAATCTGAATATTCCCCAGTTGTTGCAGTGTGACCGGGATTCCATTGTGTGAAGCCACCACGGTCTGCTGTAGGTCTTCGATGCTGCGTATGAACCCGAGGCCACGCACCATGTATTCCACTCGGTTCAATTCTATCGTGCGGGCGCCGCTTTCCTCATTACTTTCCTGAACCGTATTGTAGACTTGTTCCAGGGTTATTCCGTAAATACGCAGTGCGTCGGGATTAATATCTATCTGGTATTCCTTGACAAAACCGCCGATGGAAGCGACTTCGGCCACA
>CAZYDZ010000062.1:9065-11530 GCA_964646535.1 uncultured Opitutaceae bacterium | reverse complement strand
AAAAATCAAAAAAGTGGCCAGGCACCCTGCGGAACACGAGGATCATAGCTACCGTTGCTACCTTCCGGTCCTGGCGGAGTTCGCTTGTCCGTCGTTTCACAGGACCCGGCCACTTTCCATCAAGACCTATACCAGTCGGAGATTCAACCCTGAAATGGGTTATTTCTCGGAAATCTCTCACGCAAGCACAAAACAACTGATCTCATGCGAGGCGCGAAAGCGACGAAAACCGTCCCATTGTAGGAGGGGCTTTATGCCCCGATCAGGACCACAAAGGATTGCAAAGCTCTCTAAAACCGAGCAGCCAGCGCAGCACTCCTATGGATCCAGTTCCTGGTATCCAGGGCTGACTGCAATTACTTCTGATGCTTGCAGCAGCCATTCTTTTTCGGGTCGAATCCACCGCAGGCGATAGCGCCCAGTGTATTCCCTGGTGTCTCTGGCTCTTGTCACACGAGCGGTTCCAGTCAGTTCCATCACGGCTTCACGTTCACCTTCAAACACCAATACCCGTTCCACGTTTGTCTCGCCAGAGACTGTGTTGTACCGTCCGCGCATCATCAGAATGTTGGCAATCCATTCTTCTCTGGACAACGTCGTACGGGGAGGTCCCCCGACGATTTCCAGGGTAACCATTGGAGCCATGTACTCTTTCAGCTTGTTCACCTGCAAGGCGGCAAACACGGGATTCTCATCACTGTTTTTATGCAAAAATCCAACCATCTCCACAATCTGCCGGCGCAAAATCTCATCATGATTGGGTGGCTTGAAGAACCACCAGAGGGCAACGGCAATTCCAACTACCAGAATAATTGTGAGTGCTCTTCTCATTACTTTGAAGTTTACCCCGATTCAGCCAGAATGCCAGACAAGAACAAAGGAACACCTTATCCAAACTTGCCACACGGGCCAAACCATGACAAATTAAGCCTTTTGCATCCAACCATGACCGTTCAAGAAGATCCTCGCGCCTTCCTCCACGGACAAACCGTCGACTGGGGGCTTTGCGAGTACGAAACTGCACTGGAAAAACAGTTGCAACTGGTACAGCAGCGCCAGGAAGGATTGCAACCCGATACCCTGGTGTTTGTGGAACACCCTCCTGTGTACACCCTGGGGCGCAGGATAGGAGCCGAACGTCACCTGATATGGGGTGAAGAGGAGCGCAGACAGCACGGAATTTCCCTGTACGAAGCCAGCCGTGGCGGTGATATCACCTACCACGCCCCAGGTCAACTGGTCGGCTACCCGATCGTGGATCTCTCGCAAAAACGCGACCTGCACGCGTGGCTGCGCCTGTTGGAGGAAAGCCTGATTCGCACGGTCGGCTGTTTTGGCCTGGCTGCCGCCCGCCGTGGGGGCAAAACAGGCATCTGGCTGGCCGACCGCAAGATTGCCGCCATCGGGGTTGCGGTAAAACAATGGGTCACCTATCACGGGTTTGCTCTCAACGTGAACACTGACCTCAGCGGATTTCAGGGAATTGTCCCTTGCGGGATCACCGACGGCAGCGTTACCTCGATTAAACAGGAACTCGGTGTGGAAATTCCTCTTTCTGAGGTGAAATCGGTATTCGCGGTTGAGTTCTGGAAACTTTTTTCCGATATTAGGCCAAAATGAGCATGCGCAAGCCAATCTGGCTCAGAGCCAAACTTCCCAATAGCCCAGCCTATCACGAAGTCCGTGCGACCGTGGATAAGAATGCGCTGCATACGGTATGTCAGAGCGCCCAGTGTCCCAACATGGGAGAATGCTGGTCGAGCGGTACTGCCACCGTCATGATCCTGGGAAATATCTGTACGCGCGCCTGCAGTTTTTGCGCGATTCAGACGGGACGCCCCACCGAATACGACATCGGCGAACCTGCTCGCGTTGCGGATGCCGTTGCCAAAATGTCGCTCAAGCATGTCGTCATCACCTCTGTAACCCGTGATGATTTGAAGGATGGCGGAGCCTCCGTCTGGGCTGCCACAATCCGCGCTGTGCGCCATCGTAATCCACATACCGCGATTGAGGTATTGATCCCCGATTTCCGTAAACGCGAACCTTATCTGGATGTCGTACTGGACGCGGAACCCGATATCCTCAACCACAATGTGGAAACGATTCCCGGCCTGCAACGCAAAGTACGCCGCACCGCCACATGGCAGCAGTCGGTATGGGTGTTGCAACATTCCAAATCGCGCGGTTTTGTCACCAAAACCAGTCTGATGCTCGGCTGTGGAGAAAACATCGGGGAAGTCAAAGAAGCGCTGCAGCGTCTGCGCGACGAGGCGCAGGTAGATATTTTAACCATGGGACAGTATCTGCAACCCACTCCAAAACACATGCCCGTTGACCGATGGGTAACACCTGAAGAATTTGCAGAACTGAAAGAATACGCCTTCGCCATCGGTTTTGGTGCGGTGGAAAGCGCCCCATTGGTACGCTCCTCCTACCGTGCAGACGAACAGTCCGCCAAATTT
>CAZYDZ010000062.1:0-9055 GCA_964646535.1 uncultured Opitutaceae bacterium | reverse complement strand
AGTCAGTCCAAGGCAGCATCAGCCTAAGGAGATAAATGTATAGGAGCGGCTTTATGCCGCTAACCCGAATATGGTGTGGCTTGGTCGCGGCATAAAGCCGCTCCTACAGGGTAAGCCATCTGTACCTTTAACGAGCTTCCAATTCGACCGTTCTGCGTAGTCCTTCCTCAAGAGACGTGGTTGGCTGCCAGCCCGCAGCGGCAACCAGACGGTCAATCACGGATTCCATTTTCATCGTTTGTCCTTCCCGATAGGGTATCGCACCGTATTGAATCTCGGGACAACCCCGCCCGATAACACGACGCAATGTTTCTGCAACCTCGCGCAGCACAATTCCTCCGCCTGATCCAAGATTGTAAATGCCACAAGTCCTGGTTTGCAAAACCTTCACCACCGCATCCGCAACATCCTCCACATAGAGATAATCCCACACCTGTTCGCAAGGCGTCACCTGTGGCGAACGCCCCTGAAGCAATTCGCGAACCAAAAATCCGATAAAGCCATAGCGATCCCCTGCCCCGTATGTGGAAAACAAGCGCAGCCAACAATGTGATAATCCCTCCGCCCGACAAGCAGCAGCACTGGCGTAGGCGCAAGCCAGCTTCGCCTGTCCGTAAAGGGATTCCGGGGCGGGTTCTTCGCTTTCATCAATCGGATAAGGACGATTCCCGTATTCCGCCTGTGATCCCATGCCCATCCAGTGCCTGCATCCCAACTGTGCGGCCATACGGATATTTTCCAGCAAGCGAGGCAGGTTATACCATACCTGCGCCGGATCATCGCGCTCTTTGCCTGCAACTCCCTTCCAGCCCAGTTCCAGCCATGCCACAGGCTGGGATTGGGCGGCCACAAAAGGTTGCCAGCCCGAAATATCCGTCAGTGCATCCGCATTCGAATCTTCACGCAGCCATACCAATGGTTGGTAACCACATTGCAACAAACGCTGCACCACCCAACGCCCCACCAGGCCTGTTCCCCCTGTCACGACAACCTGATTGCGATTGGACATAAAGCACTTTACCAGACTTTCCAGGGAGCCCTGTTCTCACGCCAGAGGCGATTCAGGTAGAGCATCTCCTGATAGGTATCCATCGGCTGCCAGAATCCCTTGTGCTCAAAGGAGTGTAACTGCCCTTGGCGCGTCAGTTCCAACATCGGCTGCTGCTCCAGCATCACATTGGGATCGTCAGGCAGATAATCGAAAAACCCATAGTTGCAGACCATGTACCCTCCATTGACCAACTGTTCCTCGAACTGGGGTTTTTCGTCGAATGAATGAATCGAGCCATCATCACTGATACGCAGGGCGCCAAAACGTCCTGCTGGATGAACCGCAGTCAGTGAACAGATGCGTCCGCTTTCCCCGTGAGAAACAATTGTTTCATTGATATCCAGATTAGCCACCCCGTCACCATAGGTCAGTAAAAAGGGCTCTCCCCTGGGAATATACTTTTGAATCGATTTCACGCGATAACCGGTCATCGATTCCTCTCCCGTATCAGCCAGAGTCACTTGCCAATCCTCCTCGTCGTGACGATCATGAAAACTTACTGAAGGGTTGCGCCCCAATGACAGTGTCACGTCACTGATATTCCACAGATAGTTGCGAAAGTATTCCTTAATCATCTCTCCCTTGTAGCCAAGACAAAGAATGAATTCCTTATGCCCGTAGTGCGCATAGGTTTTCATGATATGCCAGAGAATCGGCCAGCGTCCGATGGGTACCATCGGCTTCGGACGAAACTCCGTTTCCTCGCGCATGCGGGTTCCTTTCCCTCCACATAGAATCACGACTTTCATTATTCTGTTACTCTCTATCAAAAGAGACACGGCAACGTATCTCCATGGTTATTCTGATGTTAAAACGGGTAATAGGGTTCGATCCTGCTCCACATATTCTCCATGGGTTCCTCGTCACTGGTCCAGCCAGCATCAAAACCAAATCGGGTCTCATGATAATTCATATCCTTCAGGCTATAGAAGGAGAAGAAAAAGAACAGTAAACCAAGCACAATATTGACGTAGATGCGCAAGGGAGCCAGTACCCCACGCCACCAACGTGTCGCATAGGGCCAGTACATGAAAAACATAACCAATGAACCGAAGAAATAACGTCCCTGAGGGGAATAGCCGTTATTGCCATACGAGGCGTAATAATGAATGAACACATTTACCAACAGCGTCACCAGTACGGCGGAAGCCAGCGCGCCAGCGCGCAAGTCATCCTCTGTCCGCCTGCCAAACAGCGCCTTCCACGGGCGGCTGCGCACGGCAACAACCAGCAGGGTAAGCAGGCCCAACGGGATCAGTATCCATTTCCACAATACATAGGACCAGAGTATCGGAACGGGTTGGTAGAGATAGCCGAACAATCCGAAAGCGCTGTCCAGAGAGGAATCCAAAAACGCCCACTGAAACACCCGACTGCCTCCAGGCTCCACTCCATACAACGCCGCAATGGATAACGCGCTGCCGATCATTCCCTCATTGATTTCGAAGTGCGCGTACCAGTTCCACGCCACCAATATGACGAACGAGGGGCCAAACAACCAGAGAGAACGCTTTATCCAAAGATTCCACTGCCAGGGATAGCGGAAGAACAGATAAGCTACAGGCAGGAAATAAATGCAGTAAAAATTCATCTTGCAGAACGCCGTCAGCAAACATGCCAGCGCAGCATGCCTCCAACGCTCTTCACGCACTGCCCAAAACAGATAGAGCGCAACAAACAACCCCATTGAATCAAGGTTCACATAAGACTGCACAAACAGGATTTGCGGCGTAAAGGCAAGCAAGCCAAGCAACAGGATTTTTTCGCTCTTCCTGTAAGGCTTGATCACCAAGGGAATCAGCAGCAGATAGGCGAAAGCCCAAAATAGATTGCCCATGCGCGCCGTGTAAGTCGTCTCAAACGAGAACTGGCTGTGTCCAACGAACCCCCGCTCTCTGACATAGTCGTACCATGCCGTTCTCTCCCGTTCCTCCAGACCCTCCCATTGGGCACGCAATTGATCCAGCTCATGCAGATGATTGAGAAATACATCACGGGAATGCAAGGGCTTCTCTCCACTGGCACGCTCCCACACCGCATCCAAAGCCAGAACAGAAGGCAGGTATGGCAGCGGATTATAAATACTGAAAGCATAACCCGTCATTGGGAATTCCTTGGCTACAGGCAGCAACTGACCGTCACTGATCGCCACCAACAATCCCATGTGGGCCCGTTCGTCAGGAGCATCTCCAGGATAAATTGCATACACGGCCAGCACACGTATCAAAAAGGCAGATATCAGAAGAAACCCGTACAAAATACCCCACATCCATATTCTGCGTTTTTCGCAACACTCGCTGCGGCCTCGCTGTATCAGAAAAATACCAAACACCACTCCCGCCAAAAATCCATACAATGCCCCTGGATGATCTCCCCGCTGAATCGGCACTGTGGAAAATACATGGGGCAAATTAATCTTCAACTGTGGATCATCCGCATTTTCCATGCTTCGGATCACCAGCCTGTCAGGATGGCGCTCAAACACCTCTATCTGCTGGCGCGGGTAAACATGGGACAAGTCAATATCCTGCCCCAGACTTCCCTCGGTGGAGCCAAAACGAATCCCATATATCTCCATGGAAAAGGGTCCGTTGACGGGATCCAACCGCAACTCGTACAGTTTGTCCGCATCCAGATTAAACCGCATGCTCTCGCGAACTCCAACCCGCCCCAAAACCTTACTGCCGGAATCCCCATGCCAGAATCCTTTGCCAGTGTTGTAAAAGAACTGCATGATTGTCTGTTCATCTTCAATGGAGGACCACGCTTTTTTATCCTGCAGCAGCAAATCAATTTCAAAAAAGGCCTTTTCCCGATACAGTTCATTAGCGAGCCAGCACAAGGCAGGTACTGTCAACAGCCCCATCACTCCAAATCCTGCCACAAGCATCCCATAACGCAGGAAACCGACCTCTGATGAAACGGACCCATCGCCTCTCTTTTGACGCAACCACCACGCCATAAACAAAGATACGAACAGCAAAAGACACCAGAACGGAGACACCAGACCTTTCACTCCAAGCAAAACGGGAGATAATTCGTATTGCATCTGCAACTGCGGATCCACGGCGCCTGCCTCCGTCCGAATGAACAATCCGCCATCCGTCGTTTTTTCCACAAGCGCCACTGCTTGGACTGTCTGCCATAACGACAGGTCCACCGTCTGATACTCCCCTGAATATGCCTCGCCAAATACCATGGAGGTGATCGTGATCTCACCACTTCCCGCCACAGGGTCCAGACGGAAATGAGTAATTCTTTCGTTGGATAACGGAATCCGAAAAGTGATCGGCCCATCATCAGGATAGATTTCCCGCGAGGCCGAACGCTTGGTAGAATAATGTGGCCCATTCCCCCAGAACACTTCCAGATTTTCCTGCTGCGCAGAAATCACGGTCAGTTCCAGATACCTGGCGATATGCGCGGCAGTAAAACAGCGTGCCAGAAGAAACAGGAATATGCCCCCTGCCAAAGCAAGCAGAAACCAAGAAGAAATTTTACGATATTTTGAGTATGCGCTGCTCATGTTCCGTACAATATCAGCCGCGATTCAATCCTACCGAATAATACCGATGACTGGAAAAATTGGCCGGATGAAAAAAACGCCTGGGATCCATAATGATTTTCCCGCTGAGATTCACCAGATGCTCAGGCAAAGACGAGTACTCAGGCCACTCCGTAGCAACAATAATCACATCGCAATCGCGCACAAGCTCCTGCCAGGACTCCGTCCAGTTTATTGCTTTTCCTGTCAACACGCGCTGCGCAGACGACATGGCTATCGGATCATGCCCATATACCGTGGCTCCATGTTGCAGCAATTCATCCACCATAATCAACGAAGCGGACTCGCGGATGTCATCCGTCCCGGGCTTAAACGCCATTCCCAACACACCGACCTTATACTGCCGCCAGTCTTTCTCCAAAACGCGATCGAGTAGACGAATTACCTCTCCAGGCTGTTGGCGATTAACCTCCAGCACGGCATTCAACATACGCATGGGCAACCCCAAATCCTGACCGCGCGTTTTCAACGCGCTGACATCCTTTGGAAAGCAACTGCCGCCAAAGCCACATCCAGGTTTGAGATAGCTCAGGATTTTCGGATTTGCCCGAATCTTTCCCGTTTCATTTTGATACACTGGATTCCAACGATGATCCAGATAAACCCCTTGCATGACTTCCATAATATCCACCCCCCCGATAGCAGCAGCCAGGTTGGCCAGTTCATTGGAAGCGCTGATCTGTAACGCCAACAAGGCATTATTGGCATACTTGATCATTTCCGCAGTACGCGGATTGGTATGCAGCTTGTCACAATCCCAGCTCGCATACAACTCGCGCAAACGCCATGCGGTGAACGGATCACCCGCCCCCATCACAATACGATCAGGGTTCATGAAATCTTCCACGGCCTGTCCTTCCCGCAAAAACTCAGGATTCATGCCCAACATGAGCTGCCTGCGGGAAAACCCCGAAGACTCCTGCAGCCAGCCTGCCACCAGCGTGTCCGTGGTTCCAGGCAACACCGTGCTTTTAATGACAACAGGAATACTCCTTTGCGCCGCCGCAAACCAACCGCCAATCTCACGCGCTGCTCCCTCCAGATAACGACTATCCATGCGTCCCTGATCGTCAGACGGCGTCCCGACTGCCACCAGAATCAAATCCGCATCCTCCAATGCCTGCCCCAGCCCTCTGGTGGCGCGTAAACGGCCCGTCTTATGCACCTCGTCGTGCAGTAATTCCACCAACCCTCTTTCATGAATCGGCGGCTCACCGCGATTAATCTGTTCCACAACCTCCTGACGCTGATCCACGCAAGTGACCTGATGGCCTCCATGTGCTGCCAGGCAAACACCACTGACCAGCCCCACGTAACCCGTTCCTATTACAGCGACCTTCATGCCTTTACAGTCAATGAACGATAATACTCACCCGTACGGCGCATCCCATCCTCCAGGCTCACTCTCGGCTCGTAACCAAGCAATCGGCGGGCCTTGGATAAATCAGGACAACGACGCTGCGGGTTGTCCGTATTGTACTCCGTGTCCTCGCTTGTTTCATAGCGCACGGGTCTCGGCGTCTCCGCCAGCGAAGCAATCAGCGTCGCCAACTCGCGCATGGAGATTTCCGGCTGATCCGCACCGATATTGAACGGCTCCGCATCGTACGAACTCAACAGGGCCAACAGAAAACCTGTAATCGCATCACTGGCGAAACAGAATGTCCGCCTGGCCAAACCATCGGACAACAGCACAATTTCACGATCACTCAACATATCGCGAAAGAAATCAGGAACCACCCTGCGATCCTCCAACGATAATCCAGGTCCATAATTATTGAAGGGACGAACAATTTTAATCGGCAACGAATGCACCTTGGCAAAATTCACACATAATGTCTCTCCATAGCGTTTGGACTCATCATAACAGGCGCGCGGGCCAGTACAACTGACGTTTCCCCTGTAATTCTCAGGAGTCGGAACCATCGCAGGGTCCGGATCACCATAGATTTCGCTCGTTGAAAAAAACAGAAAGCTCTCGGGCCTGTACTGTAGTGAGGCCTCCAATAGATTGCGCAGCCCTGTCACATTGGCATCCATCGTCTCAATCGGATGTTTTCGATAAAATATCGGTGAGGCAATGGATGCGAGGTGAAGGATAAAATCCGCATCGGGAACGCGCGCAGGCGCACACACATTTTCCTTTTCCCAGGTCAGATAAGGCCGCTCCCCCAATTCACCCAGCCAATGCGGCTCACCGCGGGAAAACAAGTCCCACGCATGAATCCTACACGGGCGAGGCAGGATTCCATTCTCGTTTAAGTAACAAAAGTAATGAACAAAATGACTTCCGAGAAATCCACCAGCACCTGTCAACAAAATCGTCTTGTCGGAAAAACGCAGGTTTTGCTCTCCCAAACTGGATACGACCTCGGCCGCACAAGATCTAAAAAACAAATTCATGCGCTCCAAGAGGACAAGGATACTCCTCCTGGGTCAACGATAATTAGCAACGGAAAGAACTTATCCCTCAATAGTCCTCGTCGCTCATCGCAAACGAGATCTGTTTCACCCTCGCTTTGGCCAAAGCGTTTAACACGTCCATGGAACGCTGGTGCGCCGCTTCCGGAGAAGGGCGGATGAACACAAACATCGGAGTCTGGGAAATTTCCGTCGATTGACGAATCGAAATCATGCGATTCACAAACTGCGGCATATCGCGGCTGGCCAGGGTATCGACACTCTCTTCATTCAACAGCACCTGTCCGTTGGGCAGAATATCCACCATGACTTCCATGGGGAAAGTAGCCATCGTTGGATCATCTACCGGTACCGTTGCAGGCAGGGTAATTCCCATATCTGCTTCCTCAGCCTCCAGTGTACTGGTTCCCATGAAGTAAACGACTAACAGGAATATGATATCAATCAACGCTGTGAGCTCTACGTCTTCATCCCCGTTGGTAAGTGTATTGTTAATTCTCATTTTGGAGGAGCTACATCAACTTGTGTGACACCGAAAATAATATCTGGAACACCTGCGGCAGCACAGGCTTTTAACACACTCTGAATCTCGCGATACGGAGTTCGTTGTGAGGCGCGAAGGTATATTTTCATGGACTGGCGGCCTTCCACCTGGCGAACACGCTCGATGTAAGTCGCCAGTTCATCGACTTCGACCTTGTTCATTCCCACGTAAATCTGACCCTCTGCGTCCACGTTAACCATGAGACGCCCGATGGACTCCTTCGGCACCACTGCTTGGTCGGCCACTGGAATATCCAGTTCGATCTTCTCCAATGAAAGTGCGGTAGACACCGTCATGAAGAAAACGACCAACAGGAAGATGATATCGACCAACGCTGTGATCTCAATCTTCTCGTCCTTTTCTTTGGGAAGCGGCAATTTCATTCAACGTGTTTTGCTTCAGGATTAAGCCTGTTCCTGCTGTTCACCGGCAGCGCGTTCCATCCCCGATACCAGACTGTAGTAGATGTCACCTGCGTAGCGGGCAACACGCGAGGACAATGCCGCGTATCTGCTCTTGAAATAGAAATAGAACACCATCGCAGGAATAGCGATAATCAGACCCGCGGCAGTCGTGATCATGGCCTCGGAAATACTTCCCGCCATTGCGGAAGGATCTCCCATACCCATCTGCATCAACACACGGAAACCGCTGATCATACCGGATACTGTTCCCAACATCCCCACCATCGGCGCAATGGAACTGACGATCGAGAGGTAGTTCACGTAAACAAACGGTGAGGAAAGCTCTTCCCCACTGGCCTCTTCCATCGCCTTTTCCACCGCTTCCAGGTTAACCGTCTCACGAATACGTTCCAGTCCTGCCGAGGCAATGTTGGTAACGATACTGGGATTTTCATCGCAGAGCTGTCTGGCCCGTTCAATATCCAGCGACTCCAACGACTCGCGAATCCCATCCAGCGCCTCCGGTGCATAGAAAGCCTTAGAACGCAGATTCAAAAAGTTGAATACAATCAGGCCACCACCCATCATCGACAGAAACGTCAAGGGATACATAGCCCAACCCCCTGCCTTGTAGAGACCAATAAAGGTCGTCTCGACAACCGCCTTGGCTTCCTCCTGACCGGACCCAGCGGCAGCACCCGTGGCTTCCTGAGCCATCAATGGCTGGCTCACCGTGAACGCCACGAGGAACAACAGTGCACATCCCAACAAGGAAGATGTGCGCGTGAATAAAGAACAGAGGAGAGAGGTTTGCTTTTTCATCAGATTTTACGAAAGGTTATAGAGGATGGGTTTTAATTCTTCAAAGCTAATTTATGATTCTTCGGCAGTCTCAGAAGTCTCAACGGTTTCAGGGGCTGCAACAGGCTCAGGTTTGGAAGGCTCTTCCACTTGTTGGCTTTTTTCACGTTCGAGCTGTTCCTGCCTTAGTTTTTCCACCGTTGGCATAATGGCATCCAGACGAGCCTGAGAGCGAATGGCCCACTTGGTCCTAGGGTAGAAAATCTTCA
>CAZYDZ010000061.1:6650-11652 GCA_964646535.1 uncultured Opitutaceae bacterium | reverse complement strand
TGACCGTGTTGTTACCATGGATGATGATTTGCAGCACCCACCCGTGGAAATACATCGGATGGTGGCCGCATTGGATAATCATGTGGATTTGGTGTACGGAGTGCCGCAGATGACAGGTCACGGAGTGTATCGGGATGTGACCTCGCGGTTATCCAAGTGGGTGATGCGCAAAGTGACGGGATTTCGTGCGTTGGAGGAGGTGGGGGCGTTTCGCTGTTTTCGTACCCAATTGCGCGAAGGGTTCACCCGTTTTCAGTCTCCTCATGTCAGTCTGGACGTACTGTTGAGCTGGTCGACGCAAAAAATCGCTTCCATTAAGACGGCGCATCAGGCCAGAAGATATGGCAAATCCAACTACAATTTCTATCGCCTGTTCAGGCACATGCTGAACATTCTGACGGGCTTTTCCACTCTGCCTTTGCGCTTTGCGATATTCTGTGGTTTTGCCATGACGTTTGTCGGGGTAATCCTGTTTACCATACTGCTGATTCGCTATCTGATCCATGGCAGTGTTGTGCAGGGATTCACCTATCTGGCCTCAGTGGTCATCCTGTTTTCAGGAGTGCAGACCTTTTGTATCGGGTTGATTGGAGAGTATTTGGCTCGTGTGTTTAACAGTACCATTGGTAAGCCGTATTACGTGGTTCGCAATACGATAGGCTTGCCGCCATCATCATGACATTACTGGTAACGGGTGTATCGGGTTTTTTGGGACAGCATACCGTCAGGGAGTTGTCGACCAGAGGGTACTCGGTCATTGCAGTCAATGGCCCATCCGGCAAACCCGTGCAGATACCGTCTGTCCCGTTGTATACATGGGAGGGGCTATCACAGATTGAGGAGAAGGCGAGTGTGGTGATTTCATGCCATGCCTCAGTGGCCTCGGGGGCTACGACACAGGAAAGCGTGGAATTGTTTTGTGGAAATGTGACCAGTACGGAACGGGTTCTTGCCCAATTTCCCGAGTCCCGACACGTTTATTGTTCGACCGTCTCCGTCTATGAACAGGGAAGCGGAGTGGTGACAGAGGATTCGGCATTGGACCCAGTCAGTGAATATGCCTTGTCCAAACTGTGGGGAGAGCGTGTGATGGCAAGAGTGGAAAACCATGCAATCGTACGTTTTCCTTCGCTGTATGGTGTCGGAATGAAAGAGCGCACCCTGATTCCCAACTATGTCAGACAGGCTTTGGAGACGGGTGAAATTCTCGTGTGGGGAAAGGGTGTCAGACGCCAGAATTACCTGCATGTGCAGGATGCCGCCAGACTGCTGTTACAAGTGGCCAAGACCGATATTTGCGGGCTGTTTTTGGGAACGGGGATATGCGAGTACAGTAATCTGGAGATTGCGGAGATTGTTGCTGGAGAAACAGGAGCAAAAATTATTTTTACCAGGGAAGACCATTCTGTGTCACTTTGCTATGATAATGTACAAACCCGCTCGTTGGTGAATTGGAATCCTGAAATTGGAATCGAGGCAGGAATACGCGACTACATACAATGGAAAAGAAAACAGTCTTGATTACAGGGATTGGCGGCAATGTCGGCCAGGGTATTATCAGAAACATTCAGGCGAGCGGATATTCAGTAAGGATTATCGGGACCAATGTTTCGGATATGTCGGCAGGAAACCATCTGTGCGATGTGTTTTATCGGATACCCTATGGTTATGACCAAGGCTATATTCCTGAAATGATCCGTATTGTGCAGAGGGAGAAAGTGGATTTGATTATTCCGTCAACGGATTACGAAGTCTATTATCTTGCCCGTTTTCGGGAGTCGTTTCCTTGCCGCATTGCCTGTTCAGGACCTGTTTCCAGTCAGGTGTATCTGGATAAATACCTAAGCTGGCAATTTCATCACGAGGCGGGGATTCCCTTTGCTGAAAGTTGCCTGCCCTCTCAATACAAGGGGGAATATGGCAATGCGATTGCCAAACCGCGCAGGGGAAGGGGCTCACGGGGATTAATCCGCGGTATTACTGACGCGAACGGGCTATTGGACAGTGAGTATCTGATACAGAAAGAGTATTGCGGAACGGAGATTACCACTGCGGTCTATCGCCGTTATGGAGATCGGGACCTACATGGTATCATTACCATGGAGCGGGCTCTGGAGAACGGCACTACCGTGTATTGTCGGGTCGTGCACGAGTACGACCAGGAGCTGCACAGCATCGCCGAAAAAATGATCGGGAAATGTGATTTGGCTGGCGCGTTTAATATACAATCCATGGTGACTCCCAATGGAACTATTGTTCCTTTTGAAGTGAATTGTCGTATTTCAGGCACGAACTCTATCCGTTCGGGGTTTGGTTTTCACGATGTCCGCTATACGTTGGAGGAACTTTTGTGGAACCTCCGCCCTGATCCGATTCAAATCACGGACGGTATTGCTTACCGAATGTTGACGGATGTGATTTATCCAAAGGTTTCTGTCGAAGGAGACTTGCGAAAAAATAATCGGGACCATTATCTATTGTTCTGAAATCGTGCCTTTGTCTTTATCTGTGATCCCTTTTGCTCAAGCCTATTCTTCGCCACACTTCCCGAATATTATGGAGGCCTGTATGCAGCGCCATCATTTCTCTGGAGATGGTGTACACTGTCGCGCAAGCGAGACCCTGATACAGGAGTACGTGGCGTGTAAACGCGCATTGCTCACCACTTCCTGCACCCATGCGCTGGAGATGTGCGGGTTGTTATTGGACTTACAGCCTGGTGATGAGGTGATTCTGCCTTCATTCACCTTTGTATCCACCGCGACAGCCTTTGTATTGCGCGGAGCCGTCCCTGTTTTTGTGGATATTCGTCCCGATACGCTGAACTTGGATGAGACCCGTCTTGAAGCGGCAATTACCGATCGCACGCGGGCGATCGTGGTGGTTCATTACGGGGGCATTGGTTGTGAGATGGATGTGATTCTGAAGATTGCGGCAGAATATGGAATTCCTGTTGTTGAGGACAATGCGCACGGATTATTTGGTCGCTACAAAGGGAAGCCGCTCGGGTCGTTTGGCAAACTGTCCACGCTCAGTTTTCATGAAACCAAGAATATCAGTTGTGGGGAAGGGGGCGCCTTGTGTCTGAATGATCGGGCATTAATGGAGCGGGCAGAGATTCTACGGGAGAAGGGAACCAATCGCGCCCGTTTTTTTCGTGGGCAAGTCGATAAATACACGTGGGTGGATACGGGGTCGAGCTGGGTATTGTCAGAAATTCTCGGCAGCGTGCTCTATTCACAGTTGCTGGATGCCGAACTCATTCAGCAGAAACGGAAAGAAATCTGGCAGCGTTACCAGCAGGCGTTTCAGGATTTGGAGCATGCGGGTCTTTGTGTGACTCCAAAGATTCCTGAATACTGTGAGAGTCCGTGGCATGTGTACTATATTCGTCTGCCAAATATGGAAATCCGTACTCGCTTAATGAATCATTTGAAAGAACATGGGATTTTCGCAGTATTCCACTACATGCCGTTGCACACCTCTCCTTACGGCAGACGTTATGCGAAAGACTTGCAATTGCCAGTGACGGAAGAGGTATCGGATACCCTGCTGCGTTTCCCGCTGTTTCCCGATCTGACAAAGATTCAACAGGAAGAGGTGATCGGACGCACGCTGGAGTTTTTCAAGCGCTTCACAAACGAAGGATTTTGAGGAATGGCTTGCGATCTATCGGAATTGTATCCTCCTCCAACCTCCATTCGCGGAATCCCTTCCTATGCCCCAGAGCGTTCCGGGGGCAGAGGAGAGTACCCTATTGATGCATTTCGCAAACTAGTGCAGGCAGAGCTGTCTCATCCTTGGTTTCTGGTGCGTGCCCGAGTATTGAGCGGTCTCTGGCGAAAATATGTGAGCCAGGAAAAAGGACGCTTTCTGGAAATCGGTTGTGGTACGGGAGGCGTATTATATTCTTTGTCGAAAGCATTTCCTCAGTGGGAGTTCTGGGGCGGCGAGTTACATGTTGAGGGACTGGTTCATGCCCAGCAACGATTGCCCAATTCCCGTTTTGTGCAGTTGGATGCATCACAGATGCCTTTTCAGGAAGAGTTTGATGCGGTCGGATTGTTTGATGTCATTGAACATATCGAAGATGATGTAGGAGTGTTGCAGGGGGCAGCGCGCGCATTGAAGCCTGGAGGATTGATGCTGGTGTCGGTGCCACAACATCCCTGGCTGTGGAGTGGATATGATGTGGCGGCTGATCACAAGCGTCGCTATACCCGAAAAACGTTGCGAACCGCAGTCCAACAAGCAGGATTGGATCTATTGCACATGACCTCATTCGCTTCTTTTTCATTGCCGATCATGTGGGTCAGCCGCTTCTTCCAATCCACTGAGAGACCACAGGAAGAGGCGTTGGAACGAGCGTATCGCGAACTGGAGTTGGGTGGTTGGCAGAAGCATCTGCTCAATCTATTGTTGCAGATGGATTATATGTTGATTCGCGCAGGACTGTCGCTGCCTGCAGGGGGCAGCCTGATTCTGGCTGCGCGCAAACCTGATGATTCGATTCATGCCTGACAGCCGATCATTGTCGTTTTATCGAAGCCCTGCGTTTTGGTTGGGATTGTGTTTCTCTTTTGTGCTGGTATTGCCATTTGCAGTGCGTTTGCAGCCAACTGCGATTACGCAACTGGAGATTGATGTATGGGCGGAGAAACCTGATACACTGGAAATTTATTGGGATTTAGGAAATGGATATCGTGCGGAAGTGGTATCCGCCAGCCGAATTGGGGGAGGCGAGGTCTGGCAGAGCCACTGTTTTATCGTGCCGATGCAGCATGTGAAACGGTTGCGGTTAGATCCTGTCGCTTCAGATCAGGAGGTGACAATACGTAGTATCACCCTGTATCGTGAAGGAGAGGCTCCCGAGGTGATCCCGTGGACGGAGATGAATCCGCTGGCTGCTGTGGAGGAGATGCGAGTAGAGCAGGACATGCTGATCGTTGTTCCTCAAATAGGCGCCAATGATCCACAGTTGTCGATGGAGGGGAAACGGTTC